>SOEU01000007.1 GCA_021646415.1 Candidatus Brocadia sp. | reverse complement strand
ATGTGATATCGATAGTCACTTATCATATTATTTCAGCTTGAAACAACTCGCTTTTGAAAAATAGTGCCTGCTAGGGTTTCTTTTTCAAACTTTTTTGTCAAAGAACAGTTTCATTTGGCACAGTCTGAGAGATTATATGTGGATGGGCAACTCGTGCATACACAAACACACCCGGCGGGGAATACCATAGTGCCATATACTGCTGCATCATATATGGCTATAGGGGCATTAAGTTCTAATTATGGTCATATGAACGGCAAGGTTGACGAGGTTCGGGTTTACAATCGGGAACTGAGCGCCGGGGAGGTGTTGTCCTTATTTAATATTTAATAATGTTGCAATGCCCGATATGATATAATTTGTGCGGATCTTACTAGGTGGAATTATTTTGCACCTATTCCAAATAATACGACTGGTATAGTCTTAAAAAGAATTTTATAATCGAGCAAAAGTGACCAGTTGTCAATATACTCTAAATCGAGCATCATCCATTCGTTGAAATCTTTTATATTGCTTCTTCCATATGCCTGCCATAGACAGGTTATACCAGGTCGCATACTTAGCCTTCTTCTCTGCCAGGGTTTGTATTTATCTACCTCAGTTGGTAGCGGCGGTCTTGGACCAACCAGACTCATATCTCCCATTAATACATTCCAAAATTGTGGTAGTTCGTCTATGCTGAATTTTCTTAAGAACTTTCCTATTTTTGTTATCCTGGGATCATCTTTCATTTTAAAAACAGGGCCATCCATCTCATTATATACAAGAAGATTGCTAAGTTTTGCTTCGGCATCCTGAACCATAGTCCTGAACTTATAGAGTGTAAACCTTCTACCGTACAAGCTGCATCTCTGTTGCCTGAAAAATACGGGACCTTTTGATGATAGTTTTATAACAATGGCGGTAATCGCAAAAATTGGTGATAATAGTACGAGTGTGATTCCGGAAAAGATTATATCAAAGAGGCGTTTTATGAAAAGTTGCAATAATTTGTCTGGTGTGCTCTCAAAGGTGAGCAAAGGGAATTCTTCCAGGTGGCTATATTTTGCTTTCGATAGTTTAAGCTCATATAAATCAACAGCCACACTCACTTTCAAACCTTCTATTTCACATAAATACATAATCTCTTCTATCTTTCCCAGCCAGGAACGTGGGACAATAAATACAACCTCATCCACTACATTACTATGGATTATCTTAGATACATCATTAAAAGAACCTATTACTTTATACCCACAAATTAAATTATTTATTTTGGCCGTATCCTCATCCACAAGCCCAACAATCTTAAGGCCCCACTCAGTGTGTTTGTTTATTATGTCTATAAAACGTTGTGCCCTTTTGCCTGTACCAACGATTAAAATATTTCTGTAGTTAAGGCCTTTCTTGCGCTGAAATCTAAAATAGTATATTATGGCGATCTTTTCAATGCTAATAAAAATCAGCGCAAAGAGGAATGTATAAATTACGAGTGCTCTGCTGACCGAGTACATCTTGGTAATAAAAATAAAGCTAGCAAAAAGGATAGACCCTACCAAAGCGGTTTTGAACAGGATAGACAAAACATCTGGTATCTGCTTAGTTCTAAAAGAGTCGTACATCCCAAAATAGTAAAGAAGTGATCCCCATATAATAAGTAATTTGAGCAAAAGCCAAATATAACTATTTATCTGGTAGATATCATATAATTTATTTTTTAGGAAATACCCCAGGAAAAAAGACCAGACAACTATACAAAGGTCGAAAAATATCATCAGTCTTTTAAATAAAACGTAATGTTCTCTTAACATGTTAAAACTCTGGAGTTTTTAAACAAGTACAGACAAAAGTTGCCATGCGATGTTGAAATATTCAACATTGTTTGTCCTGTTTTCTCTTGCGAATAATAGGAAATGATCGTTTTTTTGGGGAAGAATTTAGTGTACGCATCATTAAGTTAGAGTGGGTATTATCGGAATCCAGCCAATACCGTTTATGATATAAATACCATATTCTTAACTTACCTGGTAATGTGAAAGCAAGGTTATTTTGAAGTCAGTTCTGGGAATATAATGGATCAAATAAACATAAAATATGAAGAAAAGAGAAAAGTATCTCCAGATGATGCCTTCAAGAAGAACAATAAGTTTTCAATCTTTTTAGCATCTCAAAACCCCGCGACGAATCCTAAAAACACGGTATTTTTTGAATACCCGGCGGTTTCTGCATTGGAATTTAATTCCGAATAAGTGTATGTCAAATTTCCCTTTAAGTTCCTGCTAATATCGTATCTCAAAGAGGAATTCACACCCAATAGTCTTTGTTCAAAGGTTGAGGAAACAAATTCACCATCTCCATAAAAAATTGATAAGGAACACCCCAGTCTTTCCCACATTTGCCTCGACAGAGAGGCTGAAGTACGCCAGTTATTAAAGATATCTGCAAAGTAAGGGCTTGTTTCGTACTTCTTGTTAAACGATAGGCTTGCTCGAGTTTTTTCGCTTAGAATATATGTCAACGATGCATGAAAGAAGGGTTTGGTGAGGTTTTCATCGTCAAAGGAATCGATAAAATCTACCCCTGTCCTTCCGTCAAAAAAAAGCTTTTTTGTTATATACTGTCTTATGCCTGGACCAATTGTGTTTATTGTGGCATCGTTTTCATCTTCAAATTGTACACTGGTGAATGTGTATGAGAAGGAAAAGATAGTTGCAGTGGGACTAAATGTATAACTCAGGCCAAAACCCGGTTTATTGAGGAACGAATCTGGTCTATCTATGCCTGAAAATACATTTATCTCATTGGCGTATTTTACATAGAGAGAAAGTTGTTTGGAAACATCATTTGAGTAATTGATTTCAAATTTATTTTGAAAAAATTCGAATCGTCCCGCTGATCTGCCAAATTGATTCGAGAAATAACCTTCGTCTTCGGACGAAGGTGCTTCGAAGTGTGTAAAGACACTATTTAGGGTTAAGCGGTCACGTTTTGAAAACTCTTTTTTGAAATTTAAAATTATATCTTGTGTTATATTGTCGAAATTGTCATTTTTGGCAAAGGTCTGATTGTTTATATAGCCGGTTAGATCAAAGGTCGTGGTTTTACCTTGATATTTTACACCCAGTCCCAATCGCAATTTTGTTATGAAATCTTCCTCTTTATCTTCTTTCGTGAAGGTAATGTTATCATCAAATGTTTCACCAACCGAAAGCTCTGTAATCTTCATATCAAATCCTTTGTATTCATAAGAAAGGGAATCGAGTAAACGTGTAATGGTGAGGTCTAATCTGTCAATATCGAAGGCATAAGCGCTTGAAAGGGCGGCGGTAAAAATAACTACCCAAAGGCATGTGATTGATAACGTTTTTAAATATCTTACCAGGTCATTCACTCTTATCCCGTAGTAGCCTCCTAAGTCCTTGTTATGTCCAAAGCACCTATTTAGTATCTTGAAACAGAAATCGCTCTGTTGGTTTTTTTCCTCTTTTTCCCATAGAGAGCAAAACACAGGAGTCTAAACCTAAGATATTATGGCTTGCGCATTGTACAAAGTAAACGGGAATCGTTCTATACGCCAATATTTGCGTGAATTATACAAAATGAATTCAGATTTGCAATTGTAAAATATTTTATTTTTTTACTTGACATAATCAAATTACAAAATATAATACTGTCGTTTGTGGTATTAAGAATTGCAATAAGAACACATCGTGACAAGGGCAAACTCTGAGTGATCAGGGGGCGCAAAGTAACAGGGTCTTTAAGCTTACAAGGATGTAGGGCAAGATAGCCTTACTGCCGAAGATTTTCCAAAATATCTTTGCAGTAAGGCTTTTTTATTTTTACGACATTTCGTTTTAAAAAAAGAAGTCAATGATGATTAAAGAAGAAAAACAGTATTAATCGAGAAAGGGGGAAAAAATACCGATATTGATTTGGGATTGGGTCGTTATTGATATAAAAAAGAAGGTTCTTTCGTAATTAAGGTTGGATTAGTACAATAAAGGGTAAATGTCTCTTTAAAAAGGAGAAAGGGGGAAAGAATGAATTTTTTAAGGGTAAACAAAGGTTTGCTCGCTTTTGTGATTTCGGTTATGACTGTCTTTGCATTGGCGCATATTTCTCATGCTAAGGGTACCAATAATTTACCAAAGAATTCGTCAGTTGAAATCCTGCAAAATAATGGTCAATTTGGGCTTGGCCGTATACGTGCTGAACAAATGGGAAGTAAGGCAATTTCGAAGGTGTTTAAATCAAAGAAAGGTGCAGGTCATAATGGCAACCCAGCGGCTATAGTATATGCGGCCTACACGAGCGATACGAACGAATCTGAATATGTTAGCGATACTTACTGGGCATGGGTGCCTTCAGACAGTACCTATCTGTTTGTAGCGTTCAGAGTAACGAACAATACCAAAGTAAAGGTAAGCTGGGAAATTGAAGGGCCTGATGGAGAATACGAATATGAAGAAGTAATCGAAGATCTGGAGGAAGATGATGGACTCTTAAATCCAGATTACTGGTATTTTGCATGGTGGAAACCAGAGGATTCTTTAAGTGAAGGGCTCTATGATTATCTTGCAGCGGTAAAACCTTTTCCAAAAGGGAAAAGGGCAAAAGATTCTTGTCAATTTGAAGTAGGTAATTAATTAAGGAGGAATAGATATGAGAAAAACATTAACTACGATTGGAGGATGTTTGTTTGCCTTTATATTATCCGCTATGATAATTATCGACAGCGCGGATGCTGGATCTGGATCAGGGGGGCGGCATCGGGGAAGACCTAAGCATGCACCAGAGCCTATTAGTTTTGTTCTTTTTGCAGCTGGAGGTGGTACATTGGTGGGTTTACGGTATTTAAGAAACAGAAGAAGATCGAAGGAATTAAATAGCCAGGACAGCAATGTCAAGGATGTGGTTTCATAAGTAAATTTTTTGTCAAACTGGTTTCCCGAAGGAATGTCCCGTTATGGAGAGTAAGGGGAAAAAAGTCATTGCGAAGGCCTTGCCTGAGGTAATCTCTCCTGGGAAAGATTGCTTCGCTCTCAATGACATAAGGGACAAAGCGGTGCTTTTGTGGTACTATGTTATGTTATGCCGATTTACCATACTCTCTTATCAGGGAAGACAAGAGAGTATGGGTAGTAAAGAAATGTTTCAATTATAAATATTACGATAAGGGCAAACCCTGAGTGATCAGGGGGCGCAAAGTAACAGGGTCTTTTTGACCTACAGGGAAGTGGTATAAAAGAAAGCCTTACTGCCGAAAAATGCTTAAATGCACTTTTTATGCAGTAAGGCTTTTTGTTTTTATAGAAATAAACCTAGAGGTGACAA
This sequence comes from Candidatus Brocadia sp., assembly GCA_021646415.1. Taxonomy (NCBI): domain Bacteria; kingdom Pseudomonadati; phylum Planctomycetota; class Candidatus Brocadiia; order Candidatus Brocadiales; family Candidatus Brocadiaceae; genus Candidatus Brocadia; species Candidatus Brocadia sp. The sequence continues at coordinate 153,702 of SOEU01000007.1, read as the reverse complement.
TAACACTCGTAATTTCTGTAACGACATTTTAATTCTATAGGTAAAAGCATAGCGATAAAGGCAAACCCTGAGTGATCAGGGGACGCAAAGTAACAGGGTCTTTTTGAACCTGCATGGAAGCCGGTGTAAAAGAAAGCCTTACTGCCGAAAATGCTTAAAATGCACTTTTTATGCAGCAAGTCTTTCTTTTTAAAGGAGGTTATTTATGCAGGGATATTTGAATCGGAAAATATTTTTCATAATTTTATCACTTGTTTTTTTGAAATTCAGTTTTTTTGCTGGTAATGTCGTTGCAGATTGGACTACAAGCACTCTGGATAGTGATGGATATGTAGGGCGGTACACCGCACTAGCGGTTGACACGTCAGGGGCAGTGCACATCAGCTATTATGATTCAACCAATGGCGACCTTAAGTATGCCACGAATGCTTCCGGTGCATGGATAACAAGTACCCTGGATAGTGATGGAAATGTAGGGAGGTACACATCAATAGCAGTTGACACGTCAGGTGCGGCACATATCAGCTATTATGATACAACCAATCATGACCTTAAGTATGCAACAAACACTTCCGGTACATGGGTAAAAAGTACCCTGGAGAGTGATGGAAATGTAGGGCAACACACCGCACTAGCGGTTGACACATCAGGTACGGTACACATCAGCTATTATGATTATGATAATGGTTATCTTAAGTACGCCACGAATGCTTCTGGCGCTTGGGAAACAAGTACCCTGGACAGTGAAGGAGATGTAGGACGGTACACTGCATTGGCAGTTGACACATCAGGTGCGGTACACATCAGCTATTATGATTATAATAATGGTTATCTCAAGTACGCCACGAACGCTTCCGGCGCATGGGTAACAAGCACCCTGGATAGTGACGAAGATTTGGGGCAGTACACCGCACTAGCGGTTGACACGTCAGGTGCGGTACACATCAGCTATTATGATTATGATAATGGTTATCTCAAGTACGCCACGAACGCTTCTGGCGCTTGGGAAACAAGTACCCTGGACAGTGAAGGAGATGTAGGACGGTACACCGCACTGGCGGTTGATTCATCAGGCGCGGCACACATCAGCTATTATGATTATGACAATGGTTATCTCAAATATGCCACGAACGCTTCCGGTGCATGGGTAACAAGCACTCTGGATAGTGACGATGATGTAGGACGATACACCTCGATAGCAGTAAGCATTTCAAATGCGATACATATCAGTTATTATGATGCAGCAAAGGATGATCTGAAATATATAACTAAATCAGACTCTGGTGGTTCCGGTGGTTTAGATATTTCTGATGGTTCGGATGGCACAGGTGGCACAGACGGATCCGATGACTCTTCTACACAAACCGTTTTGAAGGTGAGTTCGACAAATCCTTCCTCTCATGTAAAGGACGTGGCAGTTAATACAACGGTATCTGCCACCTTTTCGATGTATGTAAATGGTTCTACGGTTACTACGGAGACATTCAAAATACAAAGCATCGATGGCGAAGTCAAAGGTTCTGTAAGGACAAACGGTGCCATTGTTACCTTTACCCCATCTACCGGCCTTGCATACAATACCAAATATACCGCGACTTTAACGCAAAAAATACAGGCAGCAAATTACGCTGGTACTACGCTGGACTCAAATTACACATGGAGTTTTACCACGGTAGCAGATACCGGCAAGCCGAAAGGCTCTTTAAGTATTAACGGTGGTGCAGAGTATACCTACTTAACCACAGTCACCTTGAATCTTTCTGCAACAGATAACGGAGGGATAACAGGTTATTTTATTTCTGCCGGTTCTGATATGCCGTTGGCTTCCGATCCCGATTGGGTGTCAGTGGCTTCTACTACCAGTTTTGCAGCAGACATCCAATATACCTTAAGCAGTGGAGATGGAAATAAAACACTCTATGCATTTTATAAGGATGTCTCGGATAACGTATCAAGTGCCTCCCATGCTTCAATCATATTGGATACATCTTCTCCCCTTATAAACATCATAAGTCCCACTTCACTTTCCAATTATACAACAACGGTTAATCCGGTAAGTATGAGTGGCTCATCTTCTGATATCACAAGTGGAATAAATAGTGTTACCTGGAGTAGTAATACCGGGTATCATGGGACAGCGGGTGGAACGGACAATTGGTCAATTTCCAATATAAACTTATCCGTCGGGGATAATATAATAACGGTGAGTGCTGTAGATAATGCGGGAAATTCAGGAACTGACACAATTACCATAACCTTTGATCCAGATTCTACCCCAGCATCTAAGCTGATTGTTAAGCGGGGGAAAAATGACACGGATAAAAAGAGGAAAAATGAGTAGAATTTATGCGTGAATCAGCAAATAGCTTTCATAGTTTTACCCAAATCCTGCAATCGGGTTTCGTCCTGATTGCAGGATAAGATTAAAATAAGACAACATCTCCAAGCGGTGTAAGAGCATAAAACTTTTTACCATATTGTACTGTTTTAAATCCCACATCAAAAATTCCAAACAGGCGTATTCAATAGCGGGAGCATTCCCGATTTTTTGTAACTGTTCATGGGGTCAGGACGACACAACCCTGACAGGGTTCTAAACCTTGTCAGGGTTAACACTCTGCAACATTTCACCAAAACCAGCGGAAGTTACAAAAGATCGGGAATGCTCCCTTCAATAGCTTTATGATCTAAATCGGTGGCAAAGATATGGATGTTGAAATGCCTTTTCCCTCTCTTCCATAGATTCTTCAAGAAGCATGGCTATAAAAAAAACCTCTTCGCTGGTGGAACAACCGGGAACCAGATGCGTACCGGATGCTCTTCTTTCTTGTTTTTTATTGAATAAAGCCGGTAATAAGCATAATATAATGTTATGATAATTTTAGAAAATAGTTATCTTTTGCATCGGTAAAATTTACATCTCAGTTGAATATAGCTATTATCTCATTAACTGAAGAAGGATTAAAAACTGCACAAAGGATTGGTGCTGGTTTTGTTCCACCACCTTCTACGTATATATTTAAAAAAGACGGAGAAGGAAATAATTGTAATGCTGGAGACAAAATATCATCGCACGTTACGCCTTTTTCAGAACCGCTGCAACAACTGGTTAATCGAATCTTCAGGAAATATGACGGCCTCGTTTTTGTCATGGCCATGGGGATCGTGGTAAGGGTGATTGCCCAAAATATCCAGGATAAATATACAGATCCGGCCGTGGTTGTGGTTGATGATGTGGGGCGCTTTGTGATCAGTGTACTTTCGGGTCATGAGGGTGGTGCCAATCTGTTAGCTCACCGGGTCGCTGCTATCTTGCACACAGATGCTGTGATTACTACCGGTACCGAGGCGCAGAAGGATATTATTGTTGGTATCGGTTGTAAAAAGGGAGTTCGTTCTGAGGCGGTAAAACAATCCATTGCTGATGCCCTTCAAATGATAAATCTTACGTTAGAACGGGTCCGGCTGTTCTCCACGATTGAGATTAAATCTGAAGAGCCAGGTTTATTAGAGGCGGCAAAGGAATTGGGAATTCCATTAAGGATTGTTTCCCTCCGGGAAATTGCTGCGTGTGCCAAAGAACATAGTAAGTCAGATTTTGTAAAAGAAAAAATAGGGGTGTGGGGCGTGTGTGAACCCGCAGCGCTTCTTTCGGGGAGGAAGACTCAATTACTATTAAAAAAACAGAAATATCCGGGGGTGACAATAGCCATCGCCCAGGAAAACTTTATGTGGTAGGCATCGGCCCTGGCGCGAGAAATGAAATTAGCCAGAGAGCATTGGATGCACTCAAAAATTCAGAAACGATCGTTGGCTACAAACTTTATATTGACCTGGTAAAGGGCATTGCAGGAAATAAGCAGATCATTGCCACAGCCATGCGTAAAGAGATTGAGCGCGTGGAACTGGCAATCCAGGAAGCTTTGACGGGAAAGATCGTATCTATAATCAGCAGTGGTGATCCAGGTGTTTATGGCATGGCAGGACTTGTTTTAGAGACGATTTCTAAGAAAAATATAGATTTGCCAGTAGAAATTATTTCAGGCATTCCAGCCGCCAATGCCGCTGCCGCTGTGCTTGGTGCACCGCTCATGCACGATTATGCCGTCATTAGTCTTAGTGACTTGCTCACACCGTGGGGAATTATTGAAAGGCGCGTAAAGTGTGCCGCCGAAGCGGATTTTGTCATTGTGCTATACAATCCCAAGAGTTCTCAAAGGGACTGGCAGATTGAAAAAACTGCCCATATCATCCTTCAATATAAATCGCCAGCGACCCCTGTAGGGATTGTCAAGGACGTGTCCCGGGAGGATGAATCAGTTATTATCACGACGCTTGACAAAATGACTTCTCATCCTGTTGACATGACGACCATTATTATCGTAGGAAATTCAACTACCTTTCAATATAATAATCACATGATAACAAAACGAGGTTATCAATTGTAACCTAATTGAAAAGGAGGCTGGTATGCCAAAGGAAAAATTACCTCAACAGTATATTCAGATAAAAAAAAGGCATGAAAAATTATTCAATGCAATTGAGGAGCTTGGTAAGACTGTCAGACAGGAAGGCCCTCTTGATGAAAATACTTCACATCTGATTCAACTCGCAGCCGCGGCAGCCGTGCATTCCGAAGGCGCTGTCCATAGTCATGTAAGAAGGGCTATTGAAGCAGGCGTAACACCTGAGGAGATCTATCACGCAATCATTCTTCTCACAAGCACCATTGGATTTCCTACCGTTGTTGCTGCATTAAGCTGGGCGGAAGATGTCATAAAAAAAAGAAAAAAGTAATGACTCAAACCCTGGTAAAATCTCGAAATGGGAAATGAGCGGCAATCCTTATGATGCTTGATGTGTGGAGAAAAATGTCTTTGTAACTATCGGGTTACTCATGAGCAGGAAAACGTATACGACTGCTGTCGTGATCATACCTCCCGTTAATTTGTGGCCGCCAATCCAGGCAATCCGATGTGAGCATGACAGGCATGTAAGGAGGTGGATGCCTCACATCAACCTGATTTATCCATTTCGGCCAAAAGAAGAGTTTGAATTCTCTGTCGGGCAGTTTTCTCGGGTATGTAAAAACATCGAGCCTTTTGAAATTAAACTGGAGGAATTCTTTTTCTTTCGTCACAATCGTGATTGTTACACCATCTGGTTGGCACCTGAACCCAAAGAAGCCATGGTTGAGTTGCAAACGATGTTGTGGAATGTGGTACCAGACTGTGATGACGCAAGAAAATACGAAGGAGGGTTCACACCTCACCTGAGCGTAGGACAGGCTTCGGGGGAAGCCACAGTATTGCAGTTACTCAATATGTTTCAGGCAGACTGGAAGACAATGTTGTTTACGGTAAACGAGGTCTGCTTAATCTGGCGCGATAATCCTCCTAACGATGTGTTTCGCGTGGTTTGCACAGTTAGTTTGGGACATTTGAATTTGTAATTCTGAAGATGTTTTTGCAAGGTGAGGTTGATTTTTATGGTTAAATTTTTATCGTTCTTTATCCACAATAGATACGCACTTCCGGTCCGTAGCCTCATCTTGTCAATTTTTATGAAAGGTTGTGTATTTACCGATATGAATGCAAATGAAAATAGTGCTCCGTTTCCATCACAACAGGAAACAAAAACCTCTCAGAAGAGAAAACCCAACCGCTTAATTTATGAAAAAAGTCCTTATCTTCAGCAACATGCATATAATCCTGTTGACTGGTATCCCTGGGGTGAAGAGGCGTTTCAGAAGGCCTTTCAAGAAAATAAGCCTATCTTTCTTTCCATTGGCTATTCAACCTGCCATTGGTGCCACGTTATGGAATATGAATCGTTCGAGGATGAAGAGGTTGCGAAAATTCTGAATGAAAATTTTATCTCCATAAAAGTTGATAGGGAAGAACGTCCTGATTTAGACAATATTTATATGGCCGTATGTCAGGCCATGACCGGAAGCGGTGGTTGGCCTCTCAACCTTTTCTTGACTCCGGAAAGGAAGCCATTTTTTGCAGGCACTTATTTTCCCAAAACAGAACGGTACGGGAATCCGGGATTCGTAGCCATTCTTAAAAAGATATCCGACTTGTGGAAGACAAATAGAGAGAGCGTTATTGCATCGAGTGAACAAATAACAAAGGTTCTGCAATCGATGGCCTTTACAACACCGGGAGAAATCCTGACGAAAGAGACATTAAAACATGCTTATGAACAATTACGGGATAATTTTGACACTATTTATGGTGGGTTTGGTTCCTCTCCCAAATTTCCCACACCACATAACTATACCTTTCTCCTCCGATGGTGGAAACGGAGCAGCGACCCTACGGCTTTGGAAATGGTTGAAAAAACCCTTGAACGAATGGGAAGGGGCGGCATATATGATCAATTGGGAGGCGGATTTCACCGGTATTCCACCGATGAATATTGGCTTGTTCCTCACTTCGAAAAAATGCTTTATGATCAGGCTTTGACCGCTATAGCTTATACGGAGACTTATCAGGCTACCGGAAAGACGTATTACGCCGATATAGTAAAGGGCATTTTTACGTATGTTCTGAGGGATATGACCTCACCAGAAGGTGGTTTTTATTCAGCCGAAGATGCTGATAGTGAAGCTGTCGAAGGTAAGTTTTATGTATGGACGCCCGATGAGGTTGTAAAGATTTTAGGCGAAAAGGATGGTCGGATATTCTGTGATTATTACGATGTCTCCAGGGAAGGTAATTTCGAGGAAAAGAACATTCTGCATGTGGATAAACCATTAGATGCCTTTGCTAAACTGGAAGGTAGAAAACCCGAAGAACTCCGGGAATTATTACGCGCGGCCCGGGAAAAACTCTTTGCTGTCCGGGAGAAACGCGTCCATCCTCACAAAGACGACAAGGTACTTACCTCATGGAATGGTTTGATGATTGCTGCCCTTGCCAAAGGTGCTCAGGCATTACATGAACCTGAATATGCACAAGTGGCAGTGCGTGCAACCGATTTTATTTTGAATGCATTGCGCAAAGAGGATGGAACACTATTACGGCGCCATCGTCTGGGGGAAGCTGCTATTCCCGGTTATCTGGATGACTATGCATATTTTGTCTGGGGTTTGACCGATCTTTACGAAGCTACTTGTGAGACAAAATACCTCAACATTGCTTTAGAACTCAACAAGCAAATGATTGAAAATTTCTGGGATGAAAAAGGGGGGGGATTTTTCTTTAGTGGTAAAAAAAATGAACAGCTTATTGCCCAAACCAAGGAAATCTATGATGGGGCAACTCCTTCAGGCAATTCGGCCGCTTTATTCAATATCTTACGATTAGGGCGCATGACAGGGAATCTGGGTTTGGAGAAAATGGGAGAACAACTTATGAAAACATTTGGAGAAACGATAAGCCAGCACCCGTCAGGTTATACCCATTTCCTGTGTGCCCTGGACTTTGCCCTGGGTCCTACAAAAGAGATTGTCATTGCAGGCGAACCTGATCAAAAGGATACAAGACAGATACTTCAGGAAATAGGGAAAAGATTTCTGCCACGAAAGATCTTACTATTGAATTCCCCGAAAGATAAAGCTCTTGAAGAAATTGCAGAATTTGTAAAGGAGCAAAAGCCCATCAGAAACAAGGCTACTGCCTATATATGCGAGAATTATACCTGCAAGGTTCCTACGAATGATATAGATAAGATCATACAACTATTAGAAGAACCTTAAATCTTGCCGGTAACAGCATTATGTTTGATCTCATCTTGCTCTGTGCCAGCGTTACCTCTGCAATCATTTGGCTCGTACTGTTGTTTATGCCTGTACGCTGGCGAATGTCAGAACGTTGGGAAGCCACTGACTCTTTCCACACAACGATTACCCAATGGCCAAGCTTATCCGTTATTGTGCCTGCGCGAAACGAGAGTGCATCCCTTCCGCTGACATTACCTTCGTGGCTCGGTCAGGGCTATCCAAAATCGGAAATTATACTGATAGACGATGAATCAAGCGATGGTACGGCAGAATGTGCAAAAGGTATTTCATCAAAGGCAGGTTGCAGTGTGAAGGTCATCAGCGGCACTCCACCACCAACTGGATGGAGTGGTAAACTGTGGGCACTTGAACAAGGAGTCAGGGCATCAACAGGTGAATGGTTGTTGTTTACCGATGCCGATATTTTTCATAGCCCAGGCCTGTGGTGCGGACTGATGGCTAAGGCATTCAATGAACGGCGGGTAATGGTTTCGTTGATGGCCTTGCTGGATACAAATGGGTTGTGGGCCCGTTTGCTGATCCCGGCATTTGTTTACTTCTTCCATATCTTGTACCCATTTGAGATGGTACAGAACTTGCGTTCGAAAGTAACGGCTGCTGCAGGTGGATGTATACTCATCTCACGTCAGGCCCTGGATAAGATCGGTGGTATAGCTGGATATTCTAGTGCCTTAATAGACGATATTGCACTTGCCGGGAAAATTAAAGGTGCTGGGATGTCTCTCTCTCTTTCATTGACGAAATCGGCCGTAAGTGTTCGCCCTTATTATCGTCTTCAAGATGTCTGGAATATGGTTGCACGTAATGCCTTTGCACAATTGAAATATTCATGGTTAGCTTTGATTGGAACGGTATTGGGGTTAGTCGTTTTGTTTGTAATACCTGTCGCAGGGATCTGTACATTTACGGTCGGAACTAATTTGCAAGTGACAATATTGTCCTCCGGTCTGTCGCTTTTCATAATGGCACTTATGTACATACCTACACTACGCTTTTTTAGCTTGAGCGTTTGGAGGGCATTTACATTACCCATTGCCGGGGTATTCTATCTTGCCATGACAGTGTCTTCTGCAATCAATTACCTTTTTGGCAGACATGAGTGGCGGGGTACCCGCATGAAAAGCCACGAAAATTTGAAACAGGAATAAAAAGAAATTGATTAAATTTTTACTATGAGAAGAATAAAGATAAATAATGCGGAACCAGGTATGGTTCTTGGTAAGACGATTTATGGATATAACTATGAAGTACTATTAAACAGGGGGGTGGCGTTAACAGATACATATATTAAACAGCTGAAAAACCGGGGGTTTATCAAGATTTTTGTAGACGATAAAGAGACGGCAGATATTGTACTAGAAGACCCAATATCTGATAAAATCCGTATTATGTCTACAAAAGACATCTTTAGAACATATAAAGTAACGCGGTCTTCCATAGCACATATAGAAGCAGATACCGCCGAGTCTATTATAAAATGCATCAACACGCCAAAGGTCAAAAAGTCTTTTCAGGAAAGTCGTGCCTTTAAACAACTCTGTAATGATATTAACTATTTTCTTGATGAAATCATGAATCAGGATATTTTATCGGGATTAAATTCGATAAAGAGTTTTGATAACTATACCTACGAACACTCTGTTGATACGGCTGTAATTGCCCTGATCATTGCGAAAAGGTTGTGTCTCTGCAAAGAAAAGTTGGTACAGATTGCGATTGGTGAGTTTCTTCATGATATTGGAAAGATCTTTGTTGACGAAAAGATTATTAATAATGCCGGTAAATTAACGGCAGACGAGTTTGAGTTGGTAAAACTCCATACCACTTATGGATATGAATTACTCAAGGATATTCAAAAAATTGGGATAGCTTCTGCACACATCCCTTATCAGCATCATGAGAGACAGGATGGTACAGGTTATCCTCGGGGCCTGAAAGGTACCAATAAACTCGATACGAAGGGTGTTACTTACACCGAGCACGAGAAGATGATTCTGGTTGCAGAGATCGCAGCACTTGCAGATGTGTATGATGCCTGTAGTTCAGATAGACCTTATCGGCCAGGATTACCACCGGACGTGGTATTTGAACTTATAAGAGCCGGAGCGGGATCACAGTTCAATAAAGAATTGGTGGATTGTTTCTTGGGCACGGTACCGAAATATCCGCTAGGTTTTGAAGTGAAGATCAGGAATGGCACATATAAGGATTTTACTGGGGTTGTAGCATCGTTAAATTTACACCAGTTGTCGAAACCAAAAGTAAGACTACTCCATGATGAAAAGAAAAATAAGATTAGCCCTATTGAAATTGATTTAAGTTCTCAAGGCGTTACCATAGAAATGGAATGTGTTTATTAAAACATTTGCCGGGTAGCCACGCAACTTTTGATGGCGGCATCCGCTACTGCCCTGGCGACCTCTTTATGAACCTTTTCATTAAAGACGCTTGGAATAATGTAGTCCTCTGATAGATGTTCTTCGTCAATGGTATTTGCAATGGCATATGCCGCCGCCATGTTCATTTCATTATTGATCGTTGTCGCCCCAATGTCTAACGCCCCCCGGAAAAGACCGGGAAAACAAAGCACGTTATTAATCTGATTATGATAATCTGAACGACCCGTGGCGATTATCCTTGCAATACCCTCAATTGAATCCGGTTCGATCTCCGGGTTAGGATTTGCCATGGCAAATACGATTGGGCCCTTCTGCATGGTTTTTACCATGTCTTTTGAAATGACATTTGGCCCGGAGACACCAATGAAAACGTCCTTTCCTCGCATCGCATCAGTAATCGTTCCTTTCTCATTATCCGGATTTGTAATTTGCGCCAGGTCATTTTTGGCGGGATTCATATTAACCGTTCTTCCTCTGTAAATAATTCCTGAAGTATCACATACTACAATATTCTTCGCTCCTGCGCTGAGGAGTATTTTGGCAATCGATGTACCTGCAGCACCTGCACCACTGATTACAACAGAAATATTTTCTATCTTTTTCTCAACTATCTTTAATGCGTTAATAAGACCAGCAAGGCAGACTATCGCTGTACCATGCTGGTCATCGTGGAAGACAGGGATGTTTAAGTCCGTTTTTAATCTTTTTTCTATCTCAAAACAGCGGGGGGAAGAGATATCTTCGAGATTAATACCCCCAAAGGTGGGGGCTATGTTCATAATTGTTTTCACTATTTCATCTGCATCCTTGGTGTTTAGTAAAATGGGAAATGCATCGATATCCCCAAATGCCTTAAATAACATAGCCTTACCTTCCATAACAGGCATACCAGCGACAGGACCAATATCGCCTAATCCCAGGATGGCTGTGCCGTCTGTGATAACAGCGACCGTATTCTTGATAATAGTATATTCCATGGCTAGTTCTGGTTTACACTGGATGGCCTTGCATACTTTTGCCACACCGGGTGTATAAACCCGTGAGAGGTCTTCAAAAGTAGTGATGCTGATGCGATTACACAAAAAAATCTTTCCTTTTTCATGAAGTTCGAAGACCTTATCCTTAACGCTGAGGACTTCAACAAGATCCTTTCCAATGGCCGAAAGGGCATCCATAATCTCTTTGACCTGCTTGTCCGTACTGATACAAACGGTCAGATCTCTAATCTTAAATTCCTTATCTGCCCTGATGATCTGAATATTGCCCATAATTCCACCCAATTTGCCAATGGCAGTAAGTGCCTTGCCTAATGTGCCGGGGATGTTTTTTAGTCTTAAACGAAAGGTCACGAGATTTTCAGCTAGTTTCATTATTTAAACCTCAGATAAAAAAATTTTGATAAAAAACTATGAATGGCAATTATATTGGAGCAACTCTTACACTATGGCATATAAACGATATTTAGATATGCCTTGATTACAATTGTTTATATCGGTATAATTTGCGATTTTATAATATTTATTTGTCGTATGGCAAGAGAAATACAGGGTATGAAGATACTTATACTATCAGATATTCACGGCAATATAGCTGCTCTGGATGCCGTACGTGAAAAAGCCGATATGGTTTTTTGCTTGGGAGATCTGGTGAATTACGGACCGTATCCCGGTGCATGTATTGAACGAATCAGAGGTCTAACAGACAATGTGGTTCGTGGAAACCATGATAATGCGATTGGCAGGGATATGGACTGCGGGTGTTCTGAAAAGTACAAAGAGCTAAGCGATGCAGGAAAGATTTTTACAAAGGCCGTCTTAAATGCGGATGAAAAAGACTTCCTTGGTAATTTACCAACAATTTTAAATTTGGAAATAGAGGGGAAGAGATTCGTGTTGTCACATGGATCGCCCGGCGGTGATATGTACAAATACCTCAGACCAGATATCTCTGACGTGCGCATGAAGTCTGAATTAAAAGATGTTAGGGCTGATATCGTATTTATTGGCCATACCCACATTCCCATGCTGCGTGAGATAGATGGTGTGACCGTTGTAAATCCTGGAAGCGCAGGACAGCCGCGTGATGGTGTTCCTATGGCATCATATGCAATCTGGGAGGATGGACGTATTGAGATAAAACGTGTTCACTATGATATTGAGGCAACCGTGAAAGGGTTAAAGGCAACCAATATACCTTCAGGTCAGGTTTCGATGCTTACAAAGATTTTAAGGGAAGGTGGGATGTAACTGGGCCGTCAACAATTAATTGCAAGACCCATGATAAATAAATGCAAAATTTGAAAAGATAAATAAGAAACCGACATGTTTAATGGGCTTGCCTTATTTTAATTATTGTATTATAATGATAGAATTTGTAGAATTGATTTGCAAAAGCTGTATTTTTAGACGATTATTTCGGGTAAGATAACAATGTCAAATGAAACTGAAAAAAATACTAGCGCATCTGACAAAGTCGAAGTTGTACAGGCATCCGAGGTATTGTTTGCGGAACAACAGGCGATAATTCAATCCCTGAAACAGGAATTGGAGGCAAGCAAGAAAAGGGTTAATGAACTTCAGGACTCGATGCGAAGACTTGCAGCTGATTTTGATAATTATAAAAAGTGGGCTGCAAAAGAGCGCCAAACAATTGAACGTACAGCTTCTGAATCACTGATTAAAAAATTGTTGGATACTTATGAGAGTTTGGAGAAGGCGGTCAATACGTCAAAGAATACAACCGGGAATGAATTGCTTGACGGGATTAAAATGATTTATAAGGAATTTTCACGTATTTTAAAGTCAGAAGGTTTGGAACCAATACCTTCCATAGGTTTGCCTTTGGATGTTTACCGGCATGAGGTGTTAATGCAAAAGATTAATGATGAGGTGCCGGAAGATACTGTATTGGAAGAAATTCAAAGGGGTTATTTATTAAATACATTCGTGTTAAGACCCGCAAAAGTGGTTGTATCTCAGAAATCAACAAAGGAAAACGTTCAGATTCAGGAAAAGCCAGAAGAGGAAAAAGGAGGTTAGGATATGGCAAAGATTATAGGTATAGACCTGGGGACAAGTAACTCCGCCGCAGCTGCGCTGATAGGTGGCAAACCCACAATTATCCCAAGCGCAGAAGGTGCGACGATCGGCGGTAAAGCATTTCCTTCTTATGTCGCATTTACAAAGGATGGAGAAAAACTTGTAGGTGAACCTGCAAGGAGGCAGGCAGTTAGTAACCCGGAAGGGACCGTTTATGCAATTAAGAGAAAGATGGGTACGGACTATAAAGTCACCATTCGTGGTAAAACCTTTACTCCTCAGCAAATCTCGGCTTTTATTTTACAAAAGATAAAACAGGATGCCGAGGCCTTTCTGGGTGAAAGGATTGAAAAGGCAGTGATTACAGTTCCCGCTTATTTTAACGATAATCAGAGGCAAGCCACTAAGGATGCAGGGACCATTGCCGGGCTGGATGTTGTTCGGATTATTAACGAGCCTACAGCGGCATCATTGGCCTATGGGTTAGACAAGGTCGAAGAATCTCAAAAAATCCTGGTATTCGACTTTGGTGGTGGTACTCTGGATTGTACGATTATGGATTTTGGCCAGGGTGTTTTTGAGGTCGTTTCTACCAGCGGCGATACTCAATTAGGTGGTACTGATATGGATAATGCTCTGGTTGATTATCTGGTGTCCGAGTTCAAGAAGGAATACGGGATCGATCTTAAAAATGACAAAATGGCTATGCAAAGGTTACGGGAGGCTGCGGAAAAGGCTAAAATAGAGCTTTCCACAACTCTGACAACCGACATTAATCTCCCGTTCCTTACAGCCGATGCCTCTGGGCCAAAACACTTTACCCATGCCATAACTAGGGCAAAGCTAGAACAATTAGTCTCTCCTATTGTCAATCGTTGCGGACATTCGATAGAACAGGCATTGAAAGACGCAAAATTGACGCCAAACGATATTCACAAGATCATCCTTGTGGGTGGCCCAACGCGTATGCCCATCGTTCAGAAATTTGTGGAGGATTATGTTGGAAAAAAGATTGAACGTGGGATTGACCCGATGGAATGTGTAGCCATGGGTGCCGCGATTCAGGCAGGTGTTTTATCCGGGGAGGTCAAAGACCTCGTTCTTCTCGATGTGACACCGCTGTCGCTTGGTATAGAAACCCTTGGTGGTGTGCTTACTCGTCTCATCGAAAGAAATACGACCATTCCGACGAAGAAGAGCCAGGTCTTTACAACAGCAGAGGACAACCAGACCAGCGTAGAAGTTCATGTCCTTCAAGGGGAAAGGGCAATGGCGAGGGATAACGTGACGTTAGGGAGGTTCCATCTTTCGGGTATTCCACCGGCGCCAAGAGGTGTTCCTCAGATTGAGGTTTCTTTTGATATTGATGCCAACGGTATTATTAATGTTCATGCAAAAGATCTTGGCACAGGAAACGAGCAGAAGATTACGATTACTGCTTCGACAAAATTGAATAAGGAAGAAATTGACCGCATGGTCAAACAGGCACAAGAATACTCGGACCAGGATAAACGAACAAAAGAAAGGGCCGAAACAAAGAATAAGGCAGATAGTCTGGCTTATAGTGCTGAAAAGACTTTAAAGGACGTTGCTGGGAAGATAGATGACTCACAAAAACAAAAGATTGAGTCCGCTATTAAGGATTTAAGAGAATCGATAAAAACGGAAGATGAAAAAGATATACAGCAAAAGATGGATGCTTTAACAAGCGCCCTGCACGAAATTAGTGCGAAGGTGTATCAGGAATCTGCGAAACAGGGAGAACAGCAACCTCCTCCACCTCCAGGCGGTGAAGACAAGAAAAGAAAAGAAAAAAAGGGTGAAGGTGGAGAGGATGAAATTATCGATGCGGATTATGAAGTAAAAGAATAGTTTGTAATAATTCTTTTTGTATTGGGTTTTCAAAGGAGTCAGTCGCCAGGATTCAGAATTCAGAACGAAAATGCCCTTTACCAAGTAAAGGGCAATCCATTCTGACAGCTGAATTCTGACTTCTGACTCCTTTTTTTTGAATTCATTTGCGGCTACTCTGCACGATGATTAATCCTGCCTATATTGGTCTTATTCAAATAGCAGTTTCCTATGTCCTGGACATTGCCATCGGCGATCCTCAATGGTCTTACCATCCTGTGCGGCTCATTGGGAGATCTATTGAATGTATTGAATCTCTGTTACGGAGATACCCCATACCGGAACGCATGAGCGGGATACTGTTAACCACACTTATTGTACTGGGGACTTATCTGGTAACTTACACCGTGATGTTTGTGGTGAGGCAATGGTGTTTCCTGTGTGAAATAATAGTTGGGGCTGTTATTGTTTATTTTGCAATTTCTGTAAAAAGTCTGGCCGATGAAGCAAAAAAGGTAATGACATTTCTTAAAAAAAATGATTTAATACAGGCTCGTCAGGCATTGTCACGAATTGTAGGCCGGGATACAGGGCATTTAAACGAAGAGCAGATTGTCCGGGCATGTGTGGAAACGGTTGCTGAGAGCAGTGTCGATGGTATCGCGTCACCGTTATTTTATTTTTTTGTTGGTGGGCCTGCGGCAACAATGGCTTATAAGGCTGTGAATACGCTTGATTCCATGGTGGGATATAAGAATGAGAGATATATCCGATTTGGCTGGGCCTCGGCAAGATTGGATGATATAGCCAACTACATTCCGGCCAGAATTTGTGCGGTATTAATTCCTGTGGCCTCATTTTTGTGTGGCTGTGGTTTTACAAGGTCTTTACGGACTGCCCTTCGGGATGGTCGTAAACATGAAAGTCCCAATAGCGGGATTTCAGAAGCTGCAATGGCGGGGGCATTGAGAGTACAATTAGGGGGGCCGAGCATCTACCATGGCGAAGTTGTCGAAAAGCCCTTTATTGGAGATGCTCAGAATCAACTAACCGTAAAATCGATTTATATCGCTCTAAAGATAATGTATGTTGCCTCCGCATTGTTCCTGGCCTGTGGGATTGGAATGATTCTATGCTTGAATATTTATAGTATTAATCTGTGAAAACTTCTTTTTTGTGTAAATTTTTTACCTCCCCTTCATCGTTCGACTGAGCTCACGACGAAGTCCCCTCCAAGAGAAGGAGGGGAAAGAGGGGCGGTTATTTTGGTTGCGGCTTCGCTGCGTTATGAGATTTACAAATAGCCTATTGGAAAGCCTTGATCCAAGGTCAAAGATCATTTCTTTTCTTGCCATTATTCTTTGCATGATACTGACCCCCATTACGCGTCTTAAGGATTTTGGACTCTATTTCTTGCTAATACTGGCAATTTCATTCCTCACAAGGATTACACCCAGACAGATATTGAAAAGAATGTGTATCTTGATTCCATTTGTTCTTTTTGTCGCAATATTTGTGCCTTTTGTAAAGGAGGGACACATATGCTGTTCGTTAAAAATTGGCTACTGGAAATTGGATGTTACTTATGAGGGCATCTGGACATTTCTTAATATTATCATCAAATCGAGTCTATCTATCCTTTTGCTCGTGATTGCATCTTCAACAACAACCTTTTCCGATTTCTTACACGGGTTGGACTTGCTTCGTTTGCCACGGTTACTGGTTACGCTCATGTCATTTATGTATCGTTACATCTTTGTGCTTTTAGACGAGGCGAAACGACTGATGCGAGCCAGGTCTCTGCGTTATTTTGGATCGCGGTATGTGGAGCAGTTTCGGGTGATGGGATATATGATTGGTGTGTTGTTTATCAGGACGTTTGAGCGGGCTGAGAGGATTCATAGTGCAATGATTCTCCGCGGATTTAGCGGAGAAATGCGGGGTGTTAAACGTTTCAGGTTTTCTTATATGGATTTTTTGTTTATAACAGGTATAATCGTTTCGCTCATGTGTATTGTTTCCGGTTTCATCTATACTCTAGAGTTCACCAAAACAAGTAACGTCCGTTTATGGCAAGGATTATAATTGTTTCAAACCTGAATTACCGCTATCCAGACGGGACAACGGCATTAAGTGACGTTAGTTTTTCTGTGGAAGAAGGGGAGACCCTGGTGATCATTGGTGCCAATGGAACTGGCAAGTCTACACTGTTCATGAATTTGATGGGCATCCTGGAGGGTGACGGGCATATTGAGATTATGGGCTTAACGCTCAACAGAACGAACATGAAAGAGATCAGGCGGAGGATGGGAATGGTATTTCAGAATCCCGATGATCAACTGTTTTGTCCCACCGTTATGGACGACGTCTCATTTGGGCCTTTAAACCTGGGATGGGACAACAACCAGGTAATCGCAGCATCACAAGACGCGTTAGCCCTGGTGGGTATGGAAGGTTACGGATCCCGGACATCGCATCATCTAAGTTTTGGAGAAAAGAAACGAGCGGCTATTGCCACGGTGTTGTCTATGAATCCAAAGGTTTTGTTGCTGGATGAACCCACCAGTGGATTGGACCCAAGGAGTTCATCGAAATTTATCAATATACTGTATACCTTAAAATCTCAGGGGAAGACGCTTTTGGTTGTCACACATGATATTTTTCTTACCCAGGAGATAGCAGACCGGGTGCTTGTTTTCAGCGAAGAAAAGAGGCCTGTGGCAATAGGTAATTATAAAGAAATATTGAACAATTACGACTTATTGTTAAAAAACAATCTGGTTCACCAGCATCGTCATCGTCACGACGAGATGGTACATGAACACGAACATCGGCATGGCCATATCCATAAGCATTAAACTTATGAAAACAGATTCCAATACAGTTGACTGCAATAAGAATACAGATTTTACCGATGACATCTGTGCCGATGGGATATGTTGCTTCATGAGTATCCCCCGGGAACAGACCCATCTGGGCATGTGGAGACGTTTTTTTAAACGAGGCAATGCGACCGCCGGTATTAAACTGCTTTATACAGCCCTTCGGGCGAAGGATATTGTATACAATCCATGCCGGTGTCTGAATTTTTATTTAAAAGAACGTAATACCCCGGATGGTTCTACCCTTCAGATATTGTTGAGATGTGGCATATTTGGTAAGAGGTGCCGACCATATACCTGTAAAGAATTTCCGGACAAGGCTGATAGTTTCATGCATGATATTCTTGCACCGTGCATTTACAATGAATACATTGCATCTGAAAATTATCAGGTGTTGAAACATAAACATGTCTTTCGTTTATTTTATGCTATCAAGGATGACCCTGGATTGCTTGAAAAGATTTTTCCGATCTATACAGGTAATGAGGCGAGAGAGAAGTTAAGCCAATATAAAGAGATAGTCAAGATCAGTGCAATCTGGAATGAAAAACCTGCAGAATATTTTCTTCTTGAGGTGCCCAGGTCTGATTGCGTTTTATACACCTCCAGGGTACATCTAAAAATTGAAAGTGTAAAACAAGCATATAATCTTTGGCAGGGGCATATCGAAAGCTGGTTGGAAAGACATTACGGCAGCAAGTGGCAAGACTATTTAGACCGTGTAATTAAAAACGAAGATGACAGGTCAAAGAAATAAAAGGCACAAATATGCGAGCAATAAATCTTTGGTTTGGGCATACGTCTTCACTACTTCTGCTCTTTCTGTTATTCTTTACAAGATATGCCGGGGCGAACCACGGTCCCGGAACCGGTGGGATGGCGACTACAATACCAGCTATTACTTTAAAAAGTGGTACTTTTTCCTTGGGTTTAAGGGCCGAGTTGACCGAGTTTGAATCTATATCTGATTCAAAACTTCTCAATAAAGCAACAAGTGCAGGTTCTTTTGATGCAATTGATAGAACATTTTTGTATACTTTTGATATAGGGTATGGAGTAACGGATGACCTGACGATTGGGCTCAACATTGGTTGGTTTGAAGCGATTAATTTTCGTGAATCTGAACTGGAAGACGGTGAAATTGAGGTGTTTCAGGCAAATCCAGACGGGATTACCGATCTCTGGCTTTCGGGCAAGTACCGCTTTTTACGCGGACCTCAAGGGCATTACGCTGTTTTGACGGGTATTAAATTTCCTACAGGTGTTGACGACAGAAAGAATACTGCGGGAGAAAAGATAGAACCCGTAGAGCAACCAGGGAGTGGTTCTTATGATTTTACAACCGGCTTTTCCTATTCACGCTGGTTTACAAAGGACTGGACCATGGACACAAGTATCCAATACATCCTTCGCACCGAGGGAGCGAGAGATTTTAAAATAGGCGATCGTATAGATTGGAGTTTTGCAACGGCGTATCAGATAATCCCAAAAAATAAATATCCGAATTTTGCACCCGTTGGAGAACTTAACACGAGATACCTTTTCCGGGACGAACAAAACGGAAGGAATGAACATGATAGCGGTGGAACTACTGTTTTCCTTTCACCGGGGGTGCGTGTTGGTATTACCCCTCATTGTGGGGTAGGAACTTCAGTTTCATTCCCTGTATTTCAAAATTTACTTGGAGAACAACAAGAGACTGATTTTAAAATAGTTGTTGGCGTAAGTTATAGTTTTTAAATTAAGGAGTTATAGATGCTAGGAAAATATTTTCTGATAGCAATTCTCATTACATTTACAATTACTGGATGTGCAACCACGATTTCTTCGTCCAAAAAAACACAGCCAGAGGTAGTCGACCCTGTCTGCGCATATTTTTCTGATATGGGGTGTATTAACATTGTTGTGGATGGAAATACTCCAAAATCAACTTACGAAGGGATAACCTACTATTTTTGTAGTGAAGATTGTAAGGTGGATTTTGATAAAAATCCATCAAAATACCTCAAGGTTACCACTCCTCCTAAGGGAGCAGTAGACCCGGTATGTCACATGGAAATCACTGAACCGAAACGATTTATTACATGTGTGTACCAGGATACAGTCTATTACTTTTGTTCTGATCATTGTAGGGCAAAGTTCATGGAAAATCCGGATTATTACAACGGAAAAAAAATATGATGCGTGTTAATCTAAAAACAACATAATGATTAAGAAAAATTCTTGCTTTTTCCCAGTTTTCGTGGTATGAGAAATAACTTGATTCAATACACGAACGCAGATGATAGTAATTGTATATATCCATGAGTACCAGAAATAAGATACTCCCATATATTCAGATTTTGGTTGTGATATGCCTGATGTTTTCTCATGGAAGTGTAGGGATAAATCTCCCAAAAAAATCCGATGAATTTCCCTGCGAAGGGCATCGGTGTGGCTGCGAGTTGGAATCTGATTGTAAAGTACATTGCTGTTGCGGGCTTTTTAACAATCATGATAAATTTCAGAGCGGCAATGAACAGGGAAACGGCTTTCACGTATTCATGAGTAGCCTAAAATGCCAATATGGAGGTGACCCAATTACCAGTATCACCTTTATAGCTAAATATCTTTTGGATGGCCAGGTTCAGCCAATCAAAGAATCATTCCTGTGTTTTCGTTCTCAGGACATTTCAAATTCCCTTCTTGATGTATTTGTATCTCCACCGGAAAAACCACCCAGACGTTTCATATAAAACCAATCCATATTTCATAAAATCGTATAAATTTTTTCCTATTTCTCTGCTTTGCGTAAGATAGCCTCATTTCGCACAGGGTGATACTATTGCTATTGCATATCATGCTGAAGGAATGAAGCAGTTAATCTGTGCGTTCCCCGTACAGACGGACTTGATAATCTTAATCTTGAAAATTTATCACTGAATTTCAAATGGAGGTTTATATGAAGAACTATCTCATACCTATTTTTGCATTTTCGATAACGGCTGCTTTCGGGTTTGCATGCCAGGTATTTGCTCATGAAACAGTTGATTTTAACGGGACAATTGAGATAAGAGTGGGAAACGAAATAATCAAAGAGGAAGTGGGGGGGCAGGTTACCGTTTCTCATTGGGGCCATGGTGAAACCAATGGCAACTTTGATGAGGCAATCTTTTATTTTGATTTTGGACCAGAAACAACAGAATGTGGTGATTCTCTGGATGAAGAAACTGTTCGGGTAAGCTCTTATCGTGAAAATAAGTATTCAGTAAAAACTGATGATTTTCCATTGGATTTAAGCGAAGATGGTATTGCAGACGTGATTGAGAGAATCTTAAATAAGTATGGGAAAACCGTGCAAAATGCAATTGATATAGATGAATGTTTTTCGATAACCGATGGCAGTGGTACTACGGGAAGTGGCAAGATATTGAGCTATGCGAACAGACACATTAAGGGTCATGTAACTATTAATAACCACGCTGATGAAATACATTTTAAAGTAAAGCCCACAATGAAAACTTTTGATGCAGGTTTTCAGAACACGAAAGAGCATACGCTGAAAATTCACGGAATGTTAGAGATGTCGCGAGGTAATAGTCACACTCATTGAGAATTTTTAGCAAAAGTATCAAAGTCATTATTCACATAATGATTTGACATATACCGTTAGAACAAAAATACTACTTCTCAAGCAAGAAAGGGATA
This sequence comes from Candidatus Brocadia sp., assembly GCA_021646415.1. Lineage (NCBI taxonomy): Bacteria > Pseudomonadati > Planctomycetota > Candidatus Brocadiia > Candidatus Brocadiales > Candidatus Brocadiaceae > Candidatus Brocadia > Candidatus Brocadia sp. The sequence continues at coordinate 132,095 of SOEU01000007.1, read as the reverse complement.
ATGACATACGCATTATCCCTTTTGCTTGAACGTAATGCACTAATCTGAGGGAAATATTATTTGTGAAAATTTTTACCACGATTTTTTTGTTTTTAATTTTTATGAACAAGATTATTTATGCCCACGGCGAATGTTGCATATCAAGGTCCCTCGCGGAGGCGACAATTTCGGGTGTAACCATTGCACCGAATTTTGGGCTTTCCCTTCAGTATGAGTATACGGACATGAAGACCATTCGGGAGGGTAGTCAAAGTATAAGTCACGACACTGTATTGGACAATGTAGCCGCGGAATGGCCGGAAATGCCGGATGAGGCAAAGAGTTTTTCTGTCCCTACACGGATGATTATGCAGAAATACACCCTGCTGGGTACATATGCTGCTACCGGGAGGCTCCAATTCCTAGCCACAGTCCCCTATGTTATCAATGACATGGATATGAGGATGGTGACAAGGGGTGCAGAAAGCAGCCATCATCATCATGTAGCGCCGCTCGCCCGGCAGACGAATATGAGACCACTGGCAAGTGACTCGACAGAAAATGATATGAGAATGGACATGAAGATGGATACGGTTGAGGGGCTTGGGGATATGACCCTTATGGGGCTTTATACACTTTACACCGATAAGCCTGATCTCCCGACGAAAAAAATTACACTGGGTCTGGGGGTAAAAACCCCCACAGGGAAAAATGATGAGGAATTTGACTCCGGCGGTCTTGTACACGCCGCAATGCAACCGGGGACAGGTTCATGGGACCCGTTGTTTCTCGTTCATTATATGCATGCATTTCACCCGATGATTTTCCAAACCAATCTTCTTTACCAGATGAGTACAGAAGGTGACGAGGGTTATGAATTTGGGGATAAAATATCATTAGATTTTATTGCCAGGTATCAGGTAGCCAACTATGTAAATCCAGGTTTAGAGCTGAATGTATTCTATGCTGGGCAGGATACTGACCACGATGATAAATACTCAAGACCGGAAGAATCCCTTTTGGACAATACCGATAACACAGGCATTACTTCTCTCTCTGTTTCGCCTTCTCTTCAAATCAGGATTCCAAAGACTGGCGGTAGTATTGACCTAAAATTTCAAAAACCTTTATACCAGCATGCCAGAGGCATCCAGCAGGTAGTAGACTGGAGGGCAATGGCTTCCATAGTATGGGCTTTTTAACTAATTAAATTATAGAATGAAGCAAAAGGACGTTTCACCACTGGAAGTGACGCTGAACAACAAGGCTGACATGGACATTGGGAGCAATACCGGCGGATATACCTGCTTCTCGTGAACGATTCATACATCCTCCGAAATACCACTACTGTATCTTCATACTTAGGAGGCGGGTAATTCTCCACCTTCGTACCTAACCCGAACGAGTGGGTTAGTAAGAACAGAAACAAAAGACTTGACAATTTTGTATACCTGCGTTAGTATGGTCTTAATTCTAGTCAACCTTAATGAAGGTCTTTTATGAAAACCTTATCTCTGTCAGAAGCAAAAATGAAGCTAAGCAGCCTCGTCGAAACTGTTAGTACCACCGATGAGGAGATAGTAATTACAAAAAATGGTTCACCTGCCGCTGTTTTGGTAAGCCCGGACGAATTTGAAAGCTGGAAAGAAACTATTGCTATTCGTTCGGATTTACCATTAATGCAGGAAATCAAAGAAGGATTAAAGGCATTAAAAAGTAAAAAAACACGGCTATACACACTTGAGGAACTTCTCAGGTAATGTATCCGGAAAATGAAGCAACCTATAAGAAAACTCAAAGTTCCCGGTAGTGTGGCAGAGCTTATCCGAAACTTGCATCCTCATCTAAAGAAGAAACTAAAGGCCTCCTTACAAGTAATATTATCTGATCCGTATTCCGGAAAAGCACTAAAGGACGAACTTGCAGGTTTGCGAAGTTTTCGAGTCAGTCGGTTTCAAATAATATACAGAATTTTGGACCAGAGGCTAGTTGAAATCGTTGCAATAGGCCCGCGGGAATGTATATATGAGGAAACTTTCTGGCTAATTAAGAGAAAAGAAAACGTAAATTATAGTGGAGATTGATATATATCAATCAGGATGCTTTAAATATCTGCCAATTTGCGTGATGAACCTCTGTACATTTATAAAGGGAGGAAGAAGAGCTATGGAAGGGAATAATTATATTAATGGGGCATTTGTAAATGGTACTTCCGGTGACCGATTTGAGAGCAGAAATCCTGCTAATGTCGATGAGGTATTGGGGACGTTTCCGCTTTCAAATGAGAAGGATGTGAATAATGCCGTCTGCGCGGCAAAAGCAGCCTATGATGGTTGGAGGCGTTTGTCCCGTATTAAACGGGGTGAGTACCTGGACGAATTTACTCAACTCCTGAAAAAGGACCGTGAGGAAATATCCCGGCTTGTAACAAAAGAATGTGGAAAGGGGATTATCGAGGGGCGTGCTGATGTTACCGAAGGCATCCATATGTGCCAATATGTATTCGGTACGGTGAGGATGTCTCATGGTGATGTGGTCGATTCTGAGATACCGGAAAAAGATTCCTTCATGCGCAGAAAACCCAAAGGGGTTGTGGCAGCAATTACACCATGGAATTTTCCGTTTGCTATTCCCTTATGGCTTATTTGTCCTTCGGTTGTGGAAGGGAATACGGTCATTCTCAAGCCTTCCAGGGAAACAGCATGTACGGCAAATAAGATTGCCGAATATGCACATAAAGCAGGTTTCCCGCCTGGTGTCATTAATGTCGTACAGGGAGGGTGTGGGGATTTGCTGGTGAAACATCCGGATACCCACGTTGTGTTATTTGTCGGTTCTTATGATGTGGGTTCTGAAATAAAGAAGATTGTTGCCGGATTTCCTGATAAAATGTGTGCTATTGAGATGGGTGGGAAAAACGCCCTGATTGTTCTCGACGACGCTAACCTGGATATTGCCGTAAATGCTGCCATTATCAGCGCCTTTAAGACATCGGGACAGAGATGTACCTCTGCAAGCAGGTTAATAGTGCATGAAAGGGTATTGACTGAATTTGAAAGAAGATTCGTTGAAATAACAAAAAGGATAAAGATCGGTGACCCCCTGAATGAAGATGTATTTATGGGTCCTGTGATCAATCAGGCGGCAACGGAGAAGATTGTCCGATACAACGATCTGGCCAAAAAAGAGGGTGCGAAGGTGTTGCTGGAAGGAGGAAGGCTTACAGGTAATGAATACAAAAAAGGTTATTTTATGTCCCCGTTTGTGTATCGTATGCAAAACAATCCGAAGAGCCGGGTGCTTCGTGAGGAGGTGTTTGGGCCACATGTCGCAATTATTCCTGTAAAAGATATTGACGAGGCTATACAAGTAAACAATGATACCGAGTATGGTCTTACCTGCGCCGTAATTACTGAAGATTACAGGAAGGCAAGAAGGATTCGTGAAGACTGTGAATATGGCCTTGGCTATGTGAACTTGCCCACAATTGGGGCTGAAGTGCATCTGCCTTTTGGTGGTGTAAAAAAGAGCGGGACGGGCCTGCCATCGGCCAGCACGCTGATCGATGTGGTTACCCATCGGACGGCGTGGACGATCAATCATGCTATGGAAATCAAGATGGCCCAGGGATTGACAGTGAAGTTATAGCATTTGGTACGAAAATACCCCTCACCCAGACCCTCTCCCACAAGGGGCAAGGAAACTTTCCCTCCCTTGACCCTTCGAAAGGCGTTCGACTGAGTTCACGCCGAAGGCTCAGGGTTCAGCACCGTGCATGGTGAGCCCTTCGATAAACTCAGGACATGCGTGTCGAACCATAACGACGAAGTCCCCATCTTGCGAAGGAGAAATCGGAAGAGTTTCAATTCTATACCTCCCCTTTATCCCCCCTTGCGAAGGAGGGGAGCAAGAGGGGTCAATTGGTTGTGGCTATGCTACGCTACGAATCCTGATAAAAACCGTGGGGACAATAATTGTGTTATGGCCATATCCATTAATTACGGCTTTGTAAAAAAAATCTCCCGGGGATGGCGATGGGGGATTGTTATTATTTATACTTTGGCAATGTATTCTTTTTTACCTTTCGGACCAGCGTTTTGGAGGTTTGTATCGGGCCACTGGGGCAATAAACTTGATTATCTGGGAGTATTTTTCGTATGTTTATTAGGCGCTTATTTTTTAGTCTACCTAATATTCCAAAAGCAGGTGAAAAATAGTGCTGTTTATATCGCCTTCTTTTCCATATCCCTGGCCTGTCTTGCATTACTGAAATATGTGTGTGTAAACGGAGCGGAAAGATTTCATTTGTTGATGTATGGGGTGCTCAGCTGTAGTATTTTCTGGGCATTAAAACTCGACGTACGAAAGAAGAGGATATATCTTTATACTACCCTTTTGGCGTTTTTACTCGGTGCAATTGATGAGGTTATTCAGGGGATTTTACCGATGCGGGTTTTTGATGTAAGGGATATCTTTATGAATTGGCTTTCCAGCGGTATGGGAGAATTATTTATTGCTTTTGTATTAAAGCCATAACTAACCGCCTAAACCACCAGGAGCTAAGCGCCTCATGATCGACAAAATTTTGTCGATGTTTTGTTATATAGTTCAGTTCATGGAGGAGGTTTCGTGGCATAGACAACCCCCTGACTCCCCCTTTGCTAATGGGCAAGGGGGTTGTAATGCTGCTGGTATTTCGGGTTTCGTTTAACTGTTCAAGGTTGCTGTAGTTATACCTACCCTTTAGGGCCACCTTTCCCAAGCAGAGTCTTGGGAAAGGCGTAGTATCTTATAAAAAATTTTTGGCATTTTTAGCGAAAATATGAATAAAACTAACCCTGTCAGGGTTTAAAACCCTGACAGGGTTGACTCACAAATTTCGTGCTTCGGTTTTTGTCTTTTTCCGACTCGTTCGAGTCAAGATATTATAGTGAAGGAATTAAATAAGTATACAGCATGCACCCTCCCCTGCCCCCTCCCATCAAGGGAGGCAAATAAAGTAAAGCTCTCAGTAATGAGAGATTCAGTAGTTCCCACGCCCCCCTGGTGGGAGAGGGATAGGGTGAGGGGAGCTATACTTATTTATGTCATTTACTATAGGTCGCAAAATATGAAAATGCACGGACAAACAATCCCAGTTTAAAACGTACGAGGACAGGATTTGTCCATGCCATTCTTGTTAATTGAAATTTTCTGTACTTAATTTACGTGTGTGCACATTGGCAAATAATTATTGTTGTATATTTTATAATACTGCTTTTTATTTTGGAAAGGAGATCAGAGGCAAGGGAAGATCAGCCCAATATACACCTTTTCACTATTGATGCCTGCCGTCCTGATCATTTTGGTTGCAATGGTTATACCTGTAACACTACTCCGAATATTGATAGACTCGCCAAAGAAGGAGTTCTATGTTCTCATGCATTCAGTCAATCAGCATGGACGACCCCTGGTATGTTATCAATATTTACCTCTCTCTATCCTCCCAGCCACAATGTGGATGCAAGGGGCAAAACCCTCAGAGAGGATGTGTTGACCCTTCCGGAGGTGTTGAAAAGATACGGATATACGGTGCCTGTATTGCCAAGATTTGTAGATATTCCCAATTACTGACATCATTGTTTTGATGTTGTTGACAAAGAGAAGTTTCAGAGTGGAGAGGGGGAAGATACTATTTTTTAATAGTAATTCTTACAATTTGTTTTGCCCCTTGTTTTACCCCATCCTTCTTGTAATAGAGGATTTCTACCTTCAGATCATTGACAAGCGCAGCCAGAAGAGTATCAAACATTGCCTTACTACTTCCATGACCATATCCGTCGGAAAATATTAAACTAAACCCGTATATATTATTATCTTCCTTGAGTTTGACCAGAATCTCGGCGTTGAGATACTCCTCAGTGCCGGGTCGACCATAGCCTATGCCGGTTGCCTGGCTTGTCAGGTATTCGATTTTGCTAAATGGTGATCTTAATATATCCTCTGTATCAGGCCGACGATCTAAGTCGATTGCCCAGTCTGATGGGTATTGTATTTTTTGGATTGAGGTATGTACTTTATCCGCATAAGCCATATCAGTTCCTAGCTTTGTGATCAGCAGTGAAATTACTAAGATAGTAAAAAACTGTTTTATCATTCATGAACCCTCCTTCTTATCAAAACTCGTAAGAATTTCAAAATATGACTTTTTATTTTCGGGCAAAGTTTTCGAAGGTAAATTGTTACGTCGTTATTTGAATACGATATCTAATGCCTGCTTCAGATTGTTGACCTCGGTTATACATATATTATGAGGAACAGGAATGTTCAAGAAAGCGCCTTTGGGAATGATGACCTTGTCTATAAAATGCAATTCCCTGAAAACCGTTTCTATTTTGTCATCCAGTGATTCCATATGGTGTGCTCTTCCGTGACTGTCCAATCCACCTGTTATGGCAATATTCTCTGGAATAGGGGACTTTGTTAATAAAGCGTAGTAGCAGAAAGCGGCTGCAAGCCCCGCTTCGTTTAAATTACACCTTCGGACTATCTCAGCTACATCCCTTTCCATGCCATATTTTATGAGAGTTGTGGGGGGAAGAATTATATTGCTGACATGTTTAGACCGGACAAAATGGTTCACACTCAGAATACTGTTTGAAAAAATTTCCTGAGGCAAAGGTACTGTAATATCTCGTAACGAAGGTTCATTTTCCCAAGATAAACATTTCAAGGAAATAGAAAAGCTAATCCTGGAGTTATATGTGAGAAGTGTCCTGATCTCACCTGTTTTTGCCTTGGGTTTATATGCCAAATTAGCAAGCTTGTCATCAAGTAAAATATCCAGGATGCTGTTTTCCCAAATGCTCCTTTCATGAATAGGGGATTCGTTAATGTAGTTTCTTATATGCTCCTTGAGCTCGTTCCTTTTGTCTGGGTTCAGATATCCCGGAACCTTACTGAGGGCATATTGGATGGCAGTTAATACGTCCGATATGGTTGAACCATGTAAACCGAAATCGTCCTTTTCCAGTTCTGAACATACGAACTCATTGGGACAAATCTTGCAGTATTCAATTCCCTTATCGCACTTGTTGAGGATTTCTTCAATGTATTTTATGTAATTACCAATTTCCAGGTGTTGCTTCGGGATAAAGTTCATAAAAATATCCTAAATTTTCAAAGTAAAGAGCCGATAATAACACTATTCTGAACAGTAAATTAATAGTATAAAACTTTATGATGAAAGTCACAAATTAAAATATATTTTTTAAAGTAAAATGGTATGAGAGAAACAATTTTTTCCTGTTTATTGTTATGAAAGATATAACTGTCACTAAACATAAAATTAACGTTTATGTCCATGGTCTGAATAAAGAACTTCAGGAATTTGAAATATGGATAAAATATACGAATTATCAACTGTTTCTGGAACACGCTCATTCAAATGAATATTACCTACAGAAACAATTGTATAGTAAACAAGAAGGAGAAAATTCATTATGAAAAAACACTTTAAGAATGATTGTTCACATTGCCGCGAACATCCTTATGGCTGTGATGATTGTTATAGTGAGGTGAAGGCATCTATAAATTTAAAATCGCGTCGTAATAAGAGACGGGACACCTATAAGAGCAGCGATGTAATACACAATAATTGATTGAGTATATAATACAGGTGTGTTTTTTCCTCCGCACACAATACCTCTTCTAACATCTTTAGTTAAGATATATTTTGCAACTTCTCATTTTTTTCGGTCAATGATTGTTGACTTTTCTCTAAAATCATACATATTATAAGGCAACTTTGAATTTTAATAACTACGCATTCTTAGAAGGAAGGTGTGATTATGGTTATTAAAGAAAATAAAAATACCATTCAGGATGAGTTTGTATGTCCGCATTGTAATGGTGACACCTTCATCTTTATTGGCCTGCAAAAACAAAAAGGGTTATTCGAAAATCACGAACTGTGGTGCTGCAAGAATTGTCGCAGTACGTTTGCAAGAGAAACGATAGACGTAAAAAAATCAACGGAAAATGAGACGTTTAATAAAAGAGCGCTTCAATACTACTGCAAAATCAGATTCGCCAACTCATGAAATTGCCCAACATAATCTTTGAGACGCTAACAGTTGGTCCCCTGGCAGTGAACTGTTATATTATTGGTTCCCAAAAAGACAACGAAGCAATAGTTATTGATGCAGGAGGTGACCATGAAGAAATCCTGAATATATTAAAAAAACATGATCTCACCTTACGTCTCATTATAAATACACACGCCCATTTCGATCACGTGGGCGGAGTGCGGCCTTTACAAGATTTGACTGGTGCAAAGTTCCTGCTTCATAAGGAAGATATTCCACTTCTGAATTATCTGAATGATCAAACGGATGCATTCGGATTACCCTCAATTCCGAAACCAAAGGTAGACAGACCGCTTCTTGATAATGAAGAAATGCTTATTGGGGATGAAGTGTTACGAGTCATATATACTCCCGGTCACTCTCCTGGCAGTGTATGTTTTCTCATCAACGATGCAGTATTTGTTGGAGATACGCTCTTTGCTGGTTCGATTGGAAGAACAGATCTTTATGGTGGTTCTTATGATAAGATAATAAGTTCAATACGAACTCGTCTGTTTACCTTAAAAGACCATGTAATCGTTTATCCGGGACATGGAACATTTACTACCATAGGCAAAGAGAAACAATATAATCCGTTTTTTTAATACTTCATCGAAACAAAAGATCCATTCTTTTAATAGAGAATCTGACAGATTGCCCTGCCTTATAAATCTCCCCAACTTGCAATTTAATTTCTCCACCGGAAGTTGAAACACGATACTTGTGTAATCTGTGTCTCTTGCTGGATACGCCTGATTTCTTGTCTGATATCCTCACGTAATTTTATATCGATATTCGATAAGGAGTAGCTTTGGTTCGGTGACGATTGCCCGCGCGATGGCAATCAACTGCTGCTGCCCTCCCGAAAGTTTGCCGGGATATTCTCCGGCATATTTTTGCATGTTAACCTTATCCAGAACAGCCTCAATTTTTTTCTTTCTTTCAGCCTTGATAAAACCCAGTGCCTTTAATCCAAATTCAATATTTTAATATACCGTCATGTGTGGCCAGAGGGCAAGGTCTTGAAATACCAGTCAAAAAAATATCCCGGTAATAAATAAACGATATTTTTCATTCCTCATAGAGAGAGCTTCCGAACATCCACACAACGGGTAGAAAGGTGATAAAGAGAAAGAGTGCAAAGAAAAATCCCAATTTCAATTTCTTCTGCATATGCAATAAATATTATCCCGAATATGAATAAGAGACAACCTTAAATTTACGGACGATTATGATAGAATTTTAGGAAAATAGGATTGAGAGTGGTTATTGTATATGATAAATTGAGACAAAAAGCTATAATGAAAATATAAAAATCTCAAGTTAAGGCCGAGATAGCTTTTTTGCAAGTTGGTAAAGAACAGCTGGATAAGGCAAGAAGCGTTTAAGATGAAACTATCAAGGCATGCTAAAAACAATCTAATGCTATACAAAATATCTGAAAAAGATATAATAGAGACCATAGAAGAGCCTGATTTCATTGATAATGAGGAAAATAAAAAGAAGCATTGGAGGTGAACCATGAAAGTCAAATATGATAAAGAGGTTGATGCCGCATACATTCAGATGTCTTCGAAAAAACCGGATGGTGCTATAGAAATAGCAGAAGGGGTCATTCTACACACCTCAGCGAGAAATGAGATCGTTGCGATAGAGATACTGGATGCTGCAAAGAAAATTCCGATAAAAACCCTTTACAAACTTGAGTTGTCTGAAGTTGCTTAACTGAGAACACGGTACTATTTCTGATTGCAAAATATTAGATGCTGTGTCTTTGATACTTTCAGTATGCTCCGGAACGAATACAACAAGGTCTGCTGTAAGCTGGTGAAGTACAGGCGGGATAAGGCAAGGAGTGTGTGAGAGTGATGAATGAGATACCCACTTTTCAAGAAGAAGAATATTATTACTGTAATTATGGTGCAGGGCACGGAAAATAGAGAGAAATAATTAATAACCCGCCCATTGTTTAAGAAATTCTCCAATCTCTTCTAACTTCTTTGCAACGTCATGATAATTAACATCCATACCTTTTATGGCATCAATGGTTAATACATCTGCACCTTTTCCCCGCTCTATTCCGTTACAAGATGGAGTTTTTTATACTGGGGAATGGGTACATCTACTATGATACCGTAAATAAAAAGGCCACGTGTATTGTGTTCAAAGGCTTCTTTCTCTGTGCCTCCGCCCAGTGTCAGATGGCAGGTAAGTTTTCTGAGATACCATGAAAAGATGCCAGTGCCCTCAAAGTCCAACCCTGAAGTATCTTTTTCTGTGGGAAATACAATACCCGTTTCAATAGCAAAGTTGGGTATCCAATCACTACCGCACCACCAGACCTTCTTATAAAAACCTGCCGTATTGGCAAATTGCTTCTCCTTTATGCCCAGCGTACCCGTATATTCGTTATCAATGAGTTCACCTACAGTCTCTAGTACAATCTCACTATCCCATGGTAGTCCATAATTGAAACGAATGCTTGGTATCTCCGGTGTTATTTCATCAGGGCCTGGATGTTTTTGTTCATGCAGTCCAAATATCCCTAATTCTATTTCGATTGCATTTGGTTCGGCCACGTCCGCATCCGTTGTGACAAAGGGTCTTAGTGCAAAGACTTCAGCAGGTACAAAAAGTTCTGATAAAATAAATAACGCCAATAGTACCGGACTTTTCCACATGTTATAATGTGGCGCTGTAACGTATAAATATATTACCTGCCTTTGTTGCCATAAGCGCTAATTTAAACGTTTAAGGAATTTCAAAAGCTGGAAACATAGCGGTCGACAACCCCCTGAATCCCCCTAGTTTAAGGGGGACTTGAGGAAATCCCCCTTAAACTAGGGGGGCATGGACAAGCTTGTTTGTCCGTGCTTTAGTCTCAAGCAATTTACCAGTAGAGACCGCCCAGTCGGACGTCTCTATACAGCGCATTATTTCATTTCCTGCATCACCAGATCGTCAAAATATGTGTAGGAATCCGATTTTGTCCAGAGTCCTATACTCCCGCTGTCGAAGGTATCATCCGACACCTCAAACACCTTTGTATTATTAAAAAAACATTGAATCTTGTCTGACTTACAAATAACTTTTAATAAGTGCCATTCGTTCGACGGCACCTTTATGTTTTTACCTGCGATCTGCCTTCGACTCCCATTAATTACTGTATATAACCGTACATTATTTTCTAAGGCATTGGCCCTGAGCACGTAATGGTTATTATTGTCTTTATATCTGAAGACCAGCCCGCCGGCCTGATCGGCCTTCCCACTGATAGCCCTCAATTTTACAAACGCCATAAAATCTTTATACGACACCCCGTCGAGTATCAGGAGTGGAAAACGATAATCCGTGTCATCCAATTTGGTTTGTACAACCACATTATCGGCTGAGGGGGCATGTTCAATCTTCTTGGCTACCCAACGTCCTGGTTCTCCCTTTCCCGTAAGAGCACTTTGAAACCCAATGGGTATCACATCTGCTTTATCATCATCAAAGTAACATTCCTTCCTTTCACCAAGGATTTCTGAAGCTGTAATTTTTTGCCCCTGCTGTGCATGGGTATAACCAGAAATTAATGAATTCGACAGACAAACGACCAACATCACAAATAATTTTTTCATAACGTAAGCTCCTTAAAAAAATTCATTCGAATACAAAAGCTGGCGAAGTCTTTATATATGAAAACGCCCGAGATGTGAGGAGTGGATTCGAAACACTACCTATAGTTTTGAATAAAAGCATAATAAGAAACTACTCATAATTACAAACAAATTTTTCTCGCTTGTCAAAACTAACTTGAGAAAAATGGCTTAGACAACTTTGGGTAATTGATGTACATATTTGATCGTTTTTGCGAATAATCTGATATTTTGCTTGAATTGTACTATCGGATAATGTTCAATTATGTTTACGTACAAAAATGTAATTCGGCCAATAAAAACTGAAATAATTAAAGTTGGACACATAAGTATCATAAATTATATCGATGAAAACCATTCACCCTAATCTTTAAAATCTTTATACACCATTATAACATGTATAACTGAACATGTTACCTCCTTACAGCAGAAAGAAAACTATTTTCTTTTCTAAAGGAAATGGGAAATTCCAGAGATTTTTCATCATCACTCTCTTCATTCTTTGTTTTTTACCCTATCAGTGTCTGGCAGAATCGGAACTATCCTTAGAATCGGCACCTGTAAGCGAAGAGATGATTCTTTTTCAAGAGATTCCTTCAGTGTATAGTGCCGCCAAATATGAGCAAAAGTTGACAGAAGCGCCTTCTTCAGTCACTATTATAACGGCGGATGAGATCAAAAAATATGGTTATCTAAATTTTGCTGAGATTTTACGGAGTGTACGAGGATTCCATGTTACCTATGATAGAAACTATCATTACCTTGGGGTAAGGGGTTTTGGACTGCCCGGAGATTACAATACCCGTATCCTGCTCCTTATCGATGGACACCGAATTAATGACGCTATCTATGAACAGGCGCCTATAGGCACGGATTTTCCCATCGATATCGATCTCATTGAACGTATAGAGATCATCCGTGGGCCGGGTTCTTCCCTGTACGGCACAAATGCATTTTTTGCAGTTATCAATGTAATTACCAGGCGGGGCAGAGATTTCAAGGGTATTGAGACTTCAGGAGCGGCAGGCCGTTTTGAGACATATAAGACCCGTGTGAGTTACGGTGATAAATTTCAGAATGGTCTGGAGATGTTATTTTCTGGTTCTTACTATAGCAGTGAAGGGGACGACCGATTGTTCTTCAAAGAATTCGACAATCCTAAAAACAACAACGGTATTGCAGAAGACCTTGATAATGACCGATTTAAAAATCTTTTTAGTAGCTTTTTCTTCCATGATTTAACTTTGCAGTTAAATTATCACCAAAGGGAAAAAGTTGTTCCAACTGCTCCATTTGATACAAGATTTAATGAGCGTTTTTTTGCTGCTGACGAGCGGGGCTGGGCGGATCTGAAGTACGAACGCATATTTGATGACCAATTAAATTTTCTGGCCAGGCTCAACTACAATTTTTACGATTATAATGACGATTATTTTTCAAATGAATTACCCGGATCAATAAAAACTACTGATGATGTTGATAGCCAATGGTTGCAAGGAGAGGTGCAATTGACCAAAATCCTTCTCGAAAAGCACAAAAGCACGTTCGGGTTGGATTATCGGTATAGCATACAGCAGGACCAGCATGCCTTTAATCATATAAGAGTGGGTACATTTCCCGGAATTAGACGTGAAATTCTCGATGACAAACGTGACACGCAGTATTGGGCAGCTTATCTACAGGATGAATATGCCATTACAGACTATTTGACTTTAAATGCCGGTGCCCGTTTTGATTATTTTTATACCTTTGGAAGCGCCGTCAGTCCCCGTGCTGCGTTGATTTACAACCCCTATGAGAAGACAACGTTTAAGTTTGCATATGGCCGGGCATTCCGCGCGCCAAATGCCTACGAACTTTACTACCATGATGACACTTCGCAGAAGCACAGTCCCCATCTTGACCCTGAGACCATCGATACCTATGAAATCATTTACGAACAGTACTTTGGAAAGCACCTTCGTGGGACAATTGTTGGTTTTTATAATTCAATTGACGATCTCATTGCCTTAAAAACTGACCCTGGAGACGGTCTCCTCGTGTTTGATAATATCGATAAGGTTCGTGCAAAAGGTATTGAATCTGAATTGGAAGCAAAATGGGAAAGTGGTTTTGAGGGAAGGATCAGTTATACCATCCAGGAAACCGAGGACGATAAGACCGGGGAAATTCTGGTAAATTCTCCTAAACATTTGGCCAAGCTCAATATGATTATTCCGCTGATAAAGAGAAAACTTTTTTTAAGCGGAGAAGAACAGTATACGAGCAAAAGAGAAACACTTTCTCGCAGATTTGCGGAAGACTTTTTTATCACTAACGTAACACTGTACAGTCGTAATATTTTTAAAACATTGGAAGTTTCAGGAGGCGTTTTTAACTTATTTAACAAGGAATACGAAGATCCCGGTGGAGAAGAACACGTGCAGGATACCATCGAACAGGACGGCAGGACATTTCGAATTAAGGTTACGTATGCATTTTAATTTGCCAGAGAACATTCAACATGCACGGATGCAAAATTCCTACTATTCTCAAAGCAGCTATAATTATAATATTCGCCTTCTGTATAACTATTCATAAAATCCCAGCGGATGTGTTGCAAATGGCCGTGATTGTTAGTCGCAATGAATCACCTTATACAGACGTGTTCGAAGGTTTTCAAAATTATATTATGGGACAAAAAATACAGGCGAAATGTGATATCTATGAGATGGAAGGTGAGAATGTGCTGATATCAAAAATCTTTCAGAAAATCAAAAAAAATAAACCTAGTTTGATATTTACCATTGGAACTACTCCAACTGAGGAGGCTCTCAAGGTATTTATTGACGTACCAATTGTTGCTACCCTTATTCTCGACGAAGGTACGATAAAGCATGCACGTAACGCCACCGGGGTAATACTCGACTTTCCGATAGAAACACAGTATTATTGGTTAAAGAGTTTCCTCCCGGAGGCAAGAAAAATCGGCGTCATGTACAACCCGTTGGAAAATCAAAAAAAGATTCGATGTGCTGAGGAAATAGCAAGAAAAATGGGGCTCGATCTTTACCCTGTGAAGATTCGTACACCAAAAGATATTCCCAATGCACTCAAAACCTTAGCAAATAATGCAGATGTTTTGTGGGGAATAAATGACCCGCTTGTATTTAATTCGCTAACAGCTAAACAAATCCTGCTTTTTTCATTTAGAAACCGTATACCATTCTGTGGTCTTTCTTCCACCTGGGTAAAGGCAGGAGCTCTTTACGCCTTAGAATATGATTTTCATGATATAGGGGTGCAATGTGGAGAGAAGGCTATTGAAATTATACGGGGTGCAGGGGTGAATTCTGTACCTCTATCTTTCCCTCGAAAGTTACTTTATACCCTGAATCTGAGAACAGCCAGATATATGAAGATAGAGATTCAGGAAAAACAGATTCGTAATGCATATAAAATTTTTGAGGAATAAGTTATGTTTGCCTCAAAAGCAAAGAGACGAATTAGCATAGCAACCAAATTTAATCTTTTAACCATTCTCATTATCCTGGTGACTTCGGCAGGAATCAGCTTTTTTCTTATACACAATGTAGTTTCTTACAAATACAACAACCTTGTAAGACATGGCTTAGTTATTGCCAGCATGGCATCTCAATCAAGTGAATATTGCATCTATACAGGGGATAAAGAATCTATGAAACAGATCGTTGAGAGTCTGGAAGTAGATGAAGATGTTGCTTATGTATGCCTTCTCAATAAAGATAAAAAGCTACTCATGCACAAAAGCTTTAAATGTGGGCTAAAAATTCCCCCATCACCTGCCGTGAGTTTCATAGATTCCGGTTCACAAGGAAAAATACTGTATAAAGAATTCGTCAATAAAGAAGATGGAAAACGGTATATTGACGTTCTGTCTCCTGTGATTATCGTTCCCGACAAAAAACCAACAGATACATTGGTAACCAATCAAAAAAATACAAATCCGGAGATTATAGGATACATTCAACTTGGATTGTCCCTTGAAAATCTTCATAAAAGAATAAACCAATTCCAGATGTCTGCATTAGTTTTTACCTCTCTCTTTGTCTTCGTAGGGGTTATTTTCACTTTATTTCTTACAAAAAAAATTACCGCCCCTCTCAAGAAGTTGAATTTAGCAACAAAAAAAATTTCTGAAGGAATATTCGAACAGCATATTACCGTTTACACGAATGATGAAATTTCAGATTTTGCGTGTGCTTTCAACCATATGATCGAACGTTTACGAGTATATCGTGATCAACTGAGACACACTGCATTTCACGATCCGTTGACGAACCTGCCCAACAGGAATCTTTTTATGGAGCGTTTGGAGCGATTAATTGAGCATGCAAAAAGAGATAAAAACTGTTTATTTTCGGTATTATTTCTTGATCTTGACCGTTTCAAGGTTGTAAATGACAGCCTCGGTCATCTTGTGGGTGATAAATTACTGATCTTAATCGCGAAAAAACTGGAAGAGTGCTTGCGGAAGTCAGATACCGTTGCTCGTTTTGGAGGAGATGAATTTGCAATTCTTCTTGATAATATAGATGACAATTTTAACGCAAAATTTGTGGCAGAAAGAATCCTGGAAGCCTTGAAGGAGCCTTTCATTCTTGATGGCCATAGAATAGTTGCCTCGGCAAGTATTGGAATTGTCTTAAAAGGCGAATTTTATAATCGCCCGGAGGATATCCTGAGGGACGCTGATATAACAATGTACCGGGCAAAGATGCATGGTAAAGCACGGTATGTGATATTTAATACGGAAATGCATGCCAAGGCAATGAATTATTTACAGTTAGAAGCCGATCTCTGGCGTGCTATTGAACACTCAGAATTAGTAATTTATTATCAACCCATTGTGTCATCAACACGTGATGAGATTGTTGGTTTGGAATCACTCATTCGCTGGCAGCATCCTCAACGTGGTTTAATTCTGCCTGATGAGTTCATCCCGCTGGCAGAGGAAACCAGAATGATCGATAAAATCGGTCATTGGGTAATACAAAATGCGTGTGCTCAAAACAAGGTGTGGCATGACATGGGATTTTCAAATATAATTATTAGTGTTAACGTATCAGCCTTACAACTTCGACACAAGGAATTACCGGAACTGGTCAGGACAACAATTAAAAACACCGGGTTGTCGGCCGATGTCTTTAAATTGGAAATTACCGAAAGTACGGTCATGGAAAGCAAAGAGCTAGTCCTCGAAATATTTAAAGAATTGAATGATATGAAAATACAGCTCATGATGGATGATTTTGGCATCGGTTTTTCTTCAATACATAACCTGAAAAATCTTCCGTTCAGTACATTAAAAATTGATCGGTCTTTAATTTTAGATATTGCCATTAATACAGATGCTTCAGCAATTGTCAAAGCTATCATAGACATGGCGCACTCCCTTAAAATAAAGGTAATTGCAGAGGGGGTGGAAACGCAAAGGCAGTTGGAATTGTTGCGGTTGTATCAGTGTGATTATATACAGGGCTACCTGTTATACAGTCCTATGAAGGCTGAAGAAATTACAAACTTATTGAGGCAGAAAAATACGCATCTATCAAATACGAAAAGTAACATTACACGAGAGTTTATTCCATTATCGAGCGAAAATTAACATAAAAAGGAAGAAAATCAATTCGAATTTTTCTATTTCGAAATAATTGCTGTAGCATTCTAGGTATGATCCTCTCACAAAAATATTATTGAATGGGGGTGAAAGATATGCGAAGCAAAAACAGGTTCATTGTATTATTGATTTTGATGATCTTTCGCTTTGATAATCTGGCGAATGGTACAGAGAAAACGACGTCTTTACCAAAAGTGCATCTTATTCCTGATGTGCCGTATCACAAGCAAATAACAGGTCTCTCCTGCGGTTCTGGTGCCCTTGAGATATTATACGATTTTTGGGGCGAGGATATCGATCAAAAGGCCATCGCAGATGTTGCCCGCTCCTCTTCAATAGGTACTTATACGTGGGATATGGTCCGTGCAGGTTTTTTCAGTCATCTGAGCAGTGCCCAGGGGAGATTCTTTCCCTATCATGCTCCTCAATCGGGTTATCCAGAAAGACCCTTGGGTTATGCCTCTTTTGCTTATTCTTCAGTTACTCTCTGGTGGTCAGGCCTTAAAGAACTCATTGCTCAAGATATTCCGGTTGTTTTATTCATGAAATATGCACCAGATGATGATACAGCGCATTACCGGGTGATTGTGGGGTATGATGAAGAGGAGGGAGAAGTTTACTTTCTGGATCCATGGGGTAGGGACCTAAATAGAGTGACAAATCTTGATGGGACTATCACATGGAGCATGACTGACTTTGAAGACGCATGGAACTATACCGGATACGGAACTTCACGCCCTTATTGGGGAGCAGTAATGATGCCATGGACGGTTACCATTCACACCACCGGTGAAACAACCGCTGGTTCCGTACTCGAAGTAACAGCAGAAATTACTTATCCCTGTCCCCAACCGTTCGATTGCTCAGAATGTTATGCCTTTGATACCTTTGCAGAGATTATTTTACCCACAAACATGTACTTACTGGAAGGTTCGTCCAGAACCGATATTGGGCATCTTCAGGCCGGAGAGAGCGTTACCGTTACATGGAAGGTCAAGCTCGATGTCGATGGATCTGGTACCTCGATTAGAGTAACAGCATCAGGACTTGTATCGGGTAATGTTCCGGAAGCCGATTGGGAGGGTGCGAGTATTAGGACCGATAAGAATGGTAAGAGGGGTGAGAGGGGTAAGAATGATAGTGAGAATTCTTATCCGCCTTATACTTATACCGATGAAATTGGTGTAGAGACAAGTATGGAACTATAAATCGTTACTTTTATAGATTTTCTGCTGTTAGCCGTGCAATAAGCCCTTTTCGCAGGACAATGCGGTAGATATAGAGGAAAAACAGGCATGAAATAATTAAGTATACAAATGCGATACTTATACCGGCAATGAGATGCGAAACTGAAAACTTACCAGAAAGTAGAGCGCCTCTCATTCCTTCAAATACGTAAGAGGGTGGAAGAATCGCTGAGATTGGTTGGAGAATTTTGGGAAGAGCAGAAATAGGATAAAATATCCCGGTAAATGGGTCTAAAACAAACGGAATTATCCATGCGATCCACTCGGCCGGAGGGCCAAATCGTAATACCAATGCTGTAGTGAAAATTCCGAGTGCAAAGCCAAATACAAGCATAATTCCAAGAAACGGTACGAGCAAAACACCAAATTGAAAAATATTATAGAGAAACATCCCCCATGCAATAAAAAGCATTACACTCAAGCCCGCGATGCTCGTGGCCAGACTTGAAATTACTAAACCAGACAGGTATTCACGAATACGTAGTGGCGAAGCAAAAAGATTGAGCAGGTTACATGACCACATATCTTCGAAAAATGATAGCATCAAACCTTGCTGTATACGAATAAGAAAATTCCACAAAACTACCGCTCCTAAAACGGTGGTACTAAAACTAAATCCAGAATGACCCATGCTATCCAAATAATTAGTAATAAATCCCCACAGGATAGTATCGATGCTAATCCACATGAAAATATTAACAAGCCTGGTCTTATTGTTCCTGATAAGAAATATCTGCCTTAAAAAGATCGCATAAACTCTTCTGAAATCCATAAACTATATGGGTTAACCTCTCAAAAGAAACTCGGTTCGTTTGCGATTGCAATAAAAAGTTCTTCAAGGTTTTTCTTTTTGTATTCAACGGGCAGTTTTCTAGGATTGCCTTCAAGCAAAATTTTTCCGTGTGAAAGAAAAAGGACCCGGTCGCACACGGCTTCTACTTCATGCATATTATGTGAAGTCCAGAGCACTCCTGCACCGCTTGATAAAACATGATCCTTAATTATTTGCCGGATTGTTTGAGCCGTATTTGGATCAAGTGAGGCGGTCGGTTCGTCAAGGAGGAGAAGCTGCGGGGAATTAATTAGTGCTTTTGCAAGGTGCAGGCGCGTCTGTTCTCCAGCGGAAAGAACGCCTGATTTTGTATGAGCAAGTTTTTCTAAATGAAACTCTTTAAGGAGAAAAGCAATCTTATTCTTAAGCTTTTTTACTCCATAAAGAAGTCCAAATACATAAAGGTTTTGCCAGACCGTAAGATTCCCTGGTAATTGGGCATATCCAGCGGAAAAACTGACTTCTTTCATGATACTTTTTCTCTGCTGTTTCAGGTCTTTTCCTAAAATAGAGATAAATCCAGCATCAGATTCAAGGACACCGAGAATTATATGAATAGTGGTCGTCTTGCCGGCTCCGTTCGGTCCCAGAAGTCCAACAATCTCACCACTCCCTACAGAAAACGAGAGACCAGAAATGCCCTTTGTCTGGTCAAACTTTTTCATGAGATTTTCTATTTTAAGGATCAAGGCATCCCCCATTTTCTCTAAAAAGAAAATTGAATAGTCACGAGGTAAGGCAGGTCTTCTTACTTTAAGCGAGTTTCCTATTTAACACAGTATATGCGGTGGAAGTATAGCAAAATCGATTTTCTTTAGCAAGAATCGTCTGACCATTGGACGAACGTTCATTACAAACAACTTATTCCAATAGTCCCCTCCTCGTTTAGGTTTCCGGAGATGTTGACAGTTACAGGTAAAAACAATTTTACAATTTCAATGTTCGTGAGTAAATGTTGCGTAATCCTGGGTGTAATAAATTGTGATGTCCTTTTTGTAAGGGCAAGGGGGAGGATGAGCTGGTCTGCGAGGTATTCATCAATGACGCCTCTGGTTTCAAGGAAAGAGAAAAATTCATTACATGCCTCATCGGAAACAGTTTCTGCACGTTTACCAATAGCGCCTAAACTAAAATAACAACACTGGCTATGTTCAAATTTCCCCACCAGGAGTAACATTGTTCCCTTCCCAATGGCAGGCGTTTCTACCACAGATATTTCGTGTGGTATATTTCGTTCCAAAAAGTTCTTCTTTGCTTGCGTTTGCTGCCGGTGGGCAATATTTACATCCAGATTGCTTACGGCAGATATTCCCATTACCTGGATAAGCTTCCCTCTGACATCAATCCGTATTGGATGCTGGGGACGTGCCGGATTTATTTTTACGAAAACCTCACCGCCGCCGCGAGGGTAATATCCGGATCTCAGTGTTTGTATTTCTGCATCAAAACCGATTTTTTTGAGAAAGTATAGCCACTGTTGCATAAGGTAATCTATACAAGGACTGTGACTGACATGTGTGCCGCCCATAATGGTGATTGAAGAAGGCTTATTCGCCAGACTGAGTGGATAAAATATGGTTTGTAAAACGAGCGAAACAGAGCCTGCCGTTCCAATATCAAGACGATACGTACCAGCTTTTACCTCTCCGGGATAGAATTTGAGATCAGTGGAACGCAGCTGATTTCCAACGACTTCGGCATTACAAATCTGGGATGTTGCGTTTACCGCCTGAAGGTGCTGATGGCTGAGTCCGGGTATTTTCCTGTTAGCCCGGATGTTGAATATCTCAAAGGGCCTTTTTGTAATAGCCGATAACGACAGGGCAGTACGCAGGATCTGTCCACCCCCTTCGCCAAATGAACCATCGATTTTAACAAGTTCATTATTCATAACTCATATTTTTATTACAAAAAGAAAGGGTAGGACATTGTCATGTCCTACCCTTATGATTTTGCAAGATCTATGAAAACTATTTACACATTGAATTATTTACCGCCAAATTCCCGAACTAACTGGACGAGCGGCTCAAGATCAGCAGCATCAACTCCCAGATCCGATAGTTTCACGTAATTTGGGTTCTTTGTGCCTTCGGTCATAGATTTTTTCATATCTGCATCAGTTCTTGATTTCTGATAATCTGAATTCGTGAAGTCTGGTACACCGAATTGTTTTCCAGCTTCACTCCCTTTCCCGTCGGCACCGTGGCATAGTTCACAGGTATCCTTATAAATCTTTTTAATATCTCCGGCATTTACCGTGAACGTGGGAAAGCTAAGATACACACCAAAAATCGTTGCCACAGAAATTGTGCAATAACCAAAAATCTTTTTCAATGAAATATCCTCCTAAAAAATGTACACCTATTTACAAAACATTACGAAACATGTTTGTCCTGGGACAAATCACATGATATTTTGCTGAAATACTCATCACCTCCCGTTGGAATCACCTCATCTTTGATTCTATAAAATTTATGATGTTATTCAAGTCATCTTTATAAAAAAACGGTGTATGCGAATCTGCCTTAACAGTGATTGTAATTTTCAGATGATTTTTATATTTTTTGTTTGCTGATTTCACTTGCTGATGGTTATTTTGGATTTCAATATAAGGATACCGCCAACTCTTATAGCCTTCAACAAGTACTATATCAACGTCTTGATGATTCGTTTCTATAATATCTTTTATTGATGGGAACCTTCTGTCTACCCTTTTTATTGTTGCCAGCTTTTGGGACGAAGATATGGAAACGACATCAGCCCCGGCCTGATAGTGTCTGAAAGTATCCTTTCCTTCATAATCAATTTCAAATGAAGGAATATTATACTTTATCGTGCCTACCCTATACCCCTTTCGCTTTAACAAAGGTATAATAAGCTCGATGAGTGTAGTTTTACCTATATTCTGTTTGCCAATGATCGAAACTACTGGTATATTTTTTTGCAACGTTTATTTGCTATGTGCTTATTCCCAAAATAATCTTATTCACGATTTTCTGTAAACCAGCGGAGCAAAACCTCATGTAGAATTTCGCATGGTTTTGCGGGAAATTTTAGCGGCAATAAATTGTTTAAAAATAGAATATTTATAAATATCTATGCGTATATTATCCACTTAAGCTTATTCTAAAAGGCGATTTTAAATTTTAATCGTAGCATCTATTCAGTAATGTGTCAAGCACTTTCCTTTTGAGAATGGATTTGAAATACCTGTTTTAAATCAGATAAATTTGGTATAATATTCGTTCTTCCTGTTGCCGGCCCGCAGAATCTATAATGGGTGTGTTTGTAAGAAGGAACAAATTTGCTGGTATCATCTGTTTTAGTTACATTATATCTTGATTTTTTATTTAATAATCAACAATTTGTGGCGGAGGGATAGATGGATTCGGACGTTAAAAAGATTACAGAAAGGGTAAAACAGGAAAGCGATTTTGTGAATACCCTGATGTATGAAGTTGGCAAGGTAATTGTGGGACAGAAATACCTGATGGAAAGACTTTTGATAGGTATCCTTTCCAATGGGCACGTATTATTAGAAGGTGTACCTGGATTAGCAAAAACAATGTCGGTCATGACGCTTGCCAAAACAATGCAGGCCAGCTTTCAACGGATACAATTTACGCCCGATTTACTTCCTGCCGATCTCATCGGTACCCTTATTTATAATCCTAAAAATAGTGATTTTACGATACGCAAAGGGCCTATCTTTACCAATATCGTCCTTGCTGATGAGATTAACCGTGCACCTGCAAAGGTACAGAGCGCACTTCTGGAAGCAATGCAGGACAGACAGGTTACCATTGGGGATCAGACATTTCCACTGGAAGATCCGTTTCTTGTATTGGCTACACAAAATCCCATTGAGCATGAGGGCACGTATCCATTACCCGAGGCACAGGTAGACCGTTTTATGTTAAAATTAAACATTACGTATCCTGATAAGAAGGATGAACGTGAGATTATGGAGCGCATGGCATTAACAAAAAAGGATTTTTGTGTAAATCCGGTGATATCTCCTGCGGATATCCTGCGTTTGCGTTCCCTGGTAGACGAGATTTATCTCGATGATAAAATCAAGGACTACATTATTGATATCGTATTCGCATCGAGGGACCCGAAGGCGTATAACCTTCCATTGGATGAATTCATAGAATACGGTGCATCTCCACGCGCAACAATTTATCTTACGCTAGCCGCCAAGGCGCATGCCTTTCTAAAGGGAAGGGGCTTTGTGACTCCTCAGGACGTGAAATCCATAGGTATGGATGTGCTTCGCCACAGGATAATTATAACCTACGAGGCAGAGGCAGAGGAGATAAGCGCTGAAGATATTGTACAAAAAATATTTGATACGGTAGAAGTGCCATAATAAAGACCTTCAGACAAAGCCGATTAATCGTTTTAAGCTGTTTTTGGTCTGAACCAAATGACACGATAGAGATATATTTATGATCTCAAAAGATATAATGAAAAAAATTCAGCAGATAGAGATTCATACCCGTCGTCTTGTCAATGAGTCGTTTATTGGTGAGTATCACAGCGTTTTTAAAGGGAGGGGTATGGAATTCGAAGAGGTGCGAGAATATCAGCCAGGAGATGAAATTCGAACGATTGACTGGAATGTAACGGCACGTATGGGTCGTCCCTTTATTAAACGTTTTGTAGAAGAACGAGAGTTAACGGTGATGCTTCTTGTAGATGTAAGCGCCTCCGGAAACTTTGGATCAATCAAGCAGTTAAAAAATGAAATTGCCACAGAAATCTGTGCACTTCTGGCATTTTCAGCCATAAAGAATAATGACAAGGTAGGCGTGATCATGTTTTCGGATAAAATTGAAAAATTTATCCCCCCCAAAAAAGGAACGAAACATGTACTGCGGGTCATCAGGGAACTCCTGTGCTCAGAACCTGCCGGGAAAGGGACAAATATTTCCGTTGCGCTGGAGTACATGAACAAGATATCCTCCCGCCGTACGATTTCTTTTATTGTATCTGATTTTATAGCACATGATTATGTACATGCATTACGCATTGCAAACAAGAAGCACGACGTGATTGCAATTACGGTTGTAGATCCCAGAGAACAAGAATTACCAAACGTGGGTTTTATCGAATTAAAAGATGCAGAGTCAGGTGAGATACTTTTATTGGATACGTCAAACCCCCGTGCCAGAAAAGAATTCAGTGCTTTAAACGCCAAACAAAAACAGGAAAGGTCAAAGTTGTTCCGGTCGATGGGTGTTGACGAAATTGTAATCAGCACCGGCAAAAATTATGTAGAGCCGGTTGTCCGTTTTTTCAGGGTGAGGGAAAAGAGATATTAATTACATTGATGGATTATTCTGCAAGAAAATATCATTTCAGATTTACTATGTACGGTTTGGGATTTAAAATAGTGAATCGTAAACATAAATTTATTTTCGGCTTTGGATTCTTAAGGTTTGGTTGGAAATGGTTATAAAAAGGCATAATCTGCTCCTGAACACACTATTGATTTTCGCGTTTGTTACCTATACACTGATGTCATTAAAGGGTACTACTCTTGCCATAGAAACACAGGATACGGGAGGTGTGGCCTCAATAGAGGCAACCGCATATACAGATAGAAACGAGGTAACGATTGGCGATAAGATAAGATTTGGGATTCGTGTGAAATATCGGGATAACCTCACGATAGAATTTCCTAAAATTAATCAACAACTTGGCGTATTTACCATAAAAGAAGCGGGAGACATCGCAGGAGCCAAACGGGAAAAAGACGGGTACTTTACTGCCGAACAAAACTACGTGCTGAGTTCGTACGAAATCGGACAACAAAAGATCCCATCGTTGAAAATAAAATACAAGGATAATCAAGGTGCAGGTGAAGTCGTCACAAACGAAGTAATTATTGATATCAAGGGAGTGTTAAAAGAAGGAGAAACTGCAACTGATATAAAGGATATCTTTCCCCCCGTGGATGTGCCCACAAATTTCAAGCGGTTGGTTATATGGATATTTGCCGGGTTTGCAGCGCTTTCGTTATCAGCTGTTATTTACTGGTTAATCAGGAAACGCAAAAAGGGTTACACAAAAAAGGAACAAGAATTTATAAGAAGATCCCCACATGAGGTTGCCTATGAATTACTGGAAAATTTATTAAAAGAGGATCTGATAACGAAAGGGCTGATCAGGGAATATTATTATCGCCTGACAGACATTGTGCGGCATTATATTGAAAAAAAGTTTGATTTGTTGGCACCGGAGCGGACGACCGAGGAATTTCTTGACGAGATGGCGCATACAAATAAATTAGACGATGTCCACAAACGATTGATCCGGGAATTCCTTGAACGCTGTGATATGGTGAAATATGCAAGGTATGGGCCATCCGGGTCGGAAATTCAAGAAATCTACGATGCAGCAAAACGATTTATCGATGAAACGAGAGAACGTTTCGAAGAAAAGGAGGTGATTGCTCATTAAATGCTGGAATTTCAGTAGAAGTAAAATTTGTTGCAGGGAATCTTAAGATGTTTGCTCTTTTCATAAGTGTTATTGGGAATTTTTCATCATCATGTTTATTGTAAACCTTTATTAAAAGGGTAAAAAAATGGTAAAAGCGCCTGAAAAATTTTTGGAAGAATATTTAAGTCATGAAAAAGGTTTAGGAAGTAAGACGGTAACAAGGCCTTCAAGAGCGCAAATACGTAAGGTTTCTGATGAAGAGCTTGCGAGACTGAAACAAAATGTGCAAACGTTGTGGGGTATTTATGATACTCCGGAGATCAAAGAAATTCTTTCCAGGAAACATAAAATTTACTTTTTGGACATAGAAACTGCTATTGTAAGCGTAAAGCTCAGTTACGTAGATAAAGGTATTTTTGTGGAATATGAGTTAGATATGGGCAGCAAAAAAGAACTTGCAGGAGCACACATATATAAACAGGCAGAAACGAATCTTAATAGATATTTTTCCTCTATAACAGGGGTAGAAGAACTCCTCAAAACAAACAACGCTGTACTCCAGGCTGTGGTGGATGTTTTGATAGAGAAAGAGATCCCTGAAACAGATATTTGGAATACTATTGCAAAGGGGGGGCAGATACATCTGTCATCTGTATCAAACCCATAGCGCTTTATTTTTCAATCGTGATCAATTGAAAATTTATTTGTGATTTGAAATTGAGAATTTATGAAACTAGTTTGGTTTTGACTTGTCCGGATTAAGACAAAGGCTGCAATGATCTTTCACGACCCGTTATTACTATTATTACTTGTTGTTATTCCACCCGTAATATATTTGTATTTTCGTCGCAGGGGGACAAATCATGTGCTCTTCTCCTCGCTCGATACATTGAAAAAATTAAAACCCTCATTCTGGCAACGGTACAGATATATAGTAATTATCTTTCGGTCTGCTGCTATCGTGCTCCTGGTAATTGCACTGGCACGGCCTCAGTACGGAGATGAACAAACAAAGGTAACGACCGAAGGGATAGATATTGTCCTTGCGGTGGATGTTTCAGGGAGTATGCTGGCAGAGGACTTTGAAATTGGGGGCAGAAGACACAACCGGCTTTACGTCATTAAGCGGGTAGTGAAAGATTTTATCCAGAAACGTACAAATGATCGCATTGGTCTTGTTGTTTTTGCCGGACGGGCATATACGCAGTGCCCAATGACACTAGATTACGGTATGCTATTACAGCTTCTGGAAAAGGCGGAGATTGGAATGGTTGAAGATGGTACAGCTATAGGCTCTGCCATTGGTTCGTCTGTGGATCGGCTCAAAAGCGGCAAAGCGAAGAGCAAGGTTATTATCCTTCTGACAGACGGAAGAAATAATGCTGGCGAGATAGACCCCTTTACGGCAGCAGAAATAGCCAGGACCTTTGGGATCAAGATCTATACGATAGGTGCCGGTACGAAAGGCCTGGCCCCGTTCCCCGCAGTAGACCTGTTTGGGAATACGGTAATGAAACAAATGAAGGTTGATATTGATGATGACGCACTCAGAGAAATTGCAAAGATTACAGACGGAAGATATTACCGGGCAACAGATACCGAATCGCTGAAAGAGATCTATAGTCAGATAGATAAACTTGAAAAAACAGAAACTGAGGTAACTCAGTACGCAGAATACCATGAATTGTTTCATTATTTTTTATTGCCAGCCTTTGGGTTGTTATTATTTGAATTAGGTTTAACGAAAACAAAATTCAGGAAAATACCCTAATAAGGACACAGATTCCTTGTAACAGTCTGGTTTTTTGATACATCTCAATAAAATTATAGTACAAAGATGAAATACGGAAATCTTAATTACCTTTATTTACTTCCTGTTATTCCAATATTAATTTTCGGGTACGTCCTCGTCTTCAGAAAGAAGATGAATGACCTGAACACGTTTGCAAATAGAGAATTACTACAAAAAGTTGGTCTTTTCGTTAGTCGGAAGAGACAATGGCTCAAGGCCGGTTTAATGATTATTGGCATACTTTTCCTGATATTTACCCTTGTAGAGCCCAAGTGGGGTTACCATTGGGAAGAAGTTGAGAAGAAGGGAATTGACATCGTGATTGCCGTGGATACCTCACGGAGTATGTTGGCTAACGATGTAAAACCCAATCGGTTAGAAGTGGCAAAAAGGGAGGTAGAAGATTTACTCAATGTGTTGGAAGGAGACCGTATTGGTCTTGTCGCATTTGCAGGTTCGGCATTTACGTACTGTCCGTTGACATCTGACTACGGTGCCTTTCGCCTTTTCTTGAATGACATTAATACGAATATCATTCCACTTGGAGGTACTGCCCTGGCAGAGGCAATAAGGAAAGGGATTTCAACCTTTGAAGCAAATTCAAAAAACCGCAAGGCTATCATATTGATTACCGATGGTGAGAATCACGAAGATGATCCATTAAAAGCAGCCGCAAAGGCCAAAGAGCAGGGTATCGTTATCTATACAGTAGGTGTAGGGAAGAAGGATGGTTCCTACATCAGGATGAAGGATGAGAGTGGTCAGGAAAGATTACTAAAAGATAGACAAGGGCAGGTTGTTAAATCAAGATTAGACGAAATTACGTTAAATAAAATTGCATTGGAGACGGACGGGCTATATACTCCTGCTTACGGTACAAAATGGGGTTTAGAAAAGATTTACAAGGATAGTATTGCGAAGATAGAAGAGTCCGTCTACAAAACGCAGCGTGTGAAAAGATATGTGAATCGCTATCAGATTCCTCTTTTTATTGCGATAGTGCTTATTACTTTAGAGAGTTTTTTGTCAGACCGAAAAAAGGCAATTCTGTGAATTCTCCAAATAAAATGAAGCATTTCAAACTGTTTTTTTTCGTAGTGGTACTATTTGGATGGGTATCTCTGGGATGGATAGACCCTCTTGCTGACCGGGTAAGGGAGGGAAATAGACTTTATAATGATAGTAAGTATGACGAGGCATTGGATAAATACGTAAATGCACAGGTGAATTCACCCAACGCATTCCAATTAGACTTTAACATAGCCAACGCTCAATACAAGAGAAGTAAATACCCTGAAGCAGCTCAACTGTTTGAGAAAGTAATAAGATCCGGGGATATCGAAATGAAGGCAAAATCGAGTTTTAATATGGGTAATACCCTGTACAGGCAGGGTCAGATGAAAGAGGCTCTGGAGTGTTATAAGAAAACTGTGGATTTTATCGATGAAATTGAACACAAGGTTGGTAGTGAACTCGATACACTGAAAAACGATGCCAAATATAACTATGAGTACGTTGAGCGAAAGATGCAGGAAAATGAACAAAAGCAGCAGGGTCAGGATCAAAAAGACCAGCAGCAGGAAGAAGAAGAGGATAAAAACGATAAACAACAATCAGATGACAATAAGAGCGAGGATGAAGAAAACCAGGAATCACAGAAAGATAAACAGGAGCCCAGTCCAGAAAGTACGCCGGAAGAAAATAAGAACAAAAAAGAGGATAACCAGGGTCAATCTGATAAGGACAAACAAAAAGAACAACATTCAGAGCAACAACAGCCGCAACCTCAAAATCAAAAACAAATGACAAAAGAGGAAGCGGAGCGGCTTCTGGAGGCATTGAATAATAATGAAAAAGAAACGAGGCTTATGAAAAGGGACACACAGCGTTTGCAACATAAATCTGTCGAAAAGGATTGGTGATTGTTTTTGGAAGGTCGAGGTTAAAAAGTAAGAAATGAGATATAAATCATTTAAAGAGATGAGGGTATATTGCAAATATTTTAGTATTGTAATTTCTTTCATTGTAATCTTTGGCTGCATTGGAAAGACAATTGCACAGGATATTCTGTTAACAGCAACCGTGGACCAAAATGTCATAACATTAAACGATCAACTAGAGTTAACATTGACCATCCACGGTACTCAGGACACCTTACCCCCTTCATTCCCAAGTATTGACGGGTTTACCTTGCTGTATGGCCCGCAAATATCTGCACAAACAAAAATTGTTAATGGTGATGTTTCAGTAAGCAAAGGCTATACCTATGTGCTGCAGCCTGCGGCAAAAGGTAAGTTCACAATAGGGCCCTCTGCAGTGGAATACAAGGGAAAGGTTTATTCTTCTCAACCAATAAAGGTGGAAGTGGTTGATACTCCCCGTTCATCTGGTTCACAGGCTCCGGACATTGATAAACTCGTCTTTGTGGAGCTGAGTACTGATAAGATTGAGGCGTATATATATGAACAGGTTGTGCTATCATTTAAACTCTATTTCCAAAAGGGATTACCGATCACCGATATAGATTATGTAGCGCCAGGCACAAAAAATTTTATGGAAGAAAAGCTCGGTGACCAAAGACAATACGAAGAAATCCGGGATGGGATCATATACAATGTTTTAGAACTACGTACGGCGCTTTTCCCGATGGTATCCGGAGAACTCACCATATCGCCTGCTAAATTAAAATGTAATTTGATCATTCAACAGCGGAGAGACCGGAGGAATACTCCGCCTGATAGTTTTTTTGGTGACGCTTTTTTTGATGACTTCTTTGGAAGGGAACAGAAGAGACATCCTATTGAAAGGACAACGGGGTCAATCGCCTTAAAGGTCAAATCATTGCCGGAACAGGGTAAACCTAAGGACTTTAAAGGTGCCGTAGGTACTTATCATATGGAAGTCTCAACAAGAGCACAACAGGTAAAGGTTGGTGACCCAATCACCCTATCCGTATCAGTATACGGGGAAGGGAACATTCAAACAATTAATGAACCTGTATTGGTCCTGAACAACGAAAACGATTTTAAGCTGTATCCAGCCGAATTCACCACGCAAATTACCAATCGGGAAGAATTAATTCGGGGACGAAAGGTGTTTAGCAAAGTCATAGAACCCCAAAAGACAGATCTGAAATTTACGCCGGCAATAGCGTTCAGTTTTTTTGATCCACGTGCAGGACAGTATAAAACAATTACTAAAGAACCTATTCCCATTGTTGTCGAAAAAGGAGAGCAGGAAGTACCCATTCAATTGACGCTTTCTCATGATAGAGTACAGCCTGTAAAACAACAAGTCCAAATATTAACACAAGATATTTTACCTATCATGGCAAACCTATCCTCGTTACAAAATCAGGGAAACCCTATCTATAAAAATCCGTTTATTATAGCGTGCCTTTCTATTCCGGCAATTACCGTCATAGCCTCTTTTTTTATAACGAAGAATAAAGAACGATTGCAAACAGATATCGGCTATGCAAGAAATAAACGGGCACATGCAGCAGCAAAAAAAAGATTGGAAGGGGCGCAATCAATACTTCACCAGAATCTTCCAACGGAGTTTTATTCATATCTTTCCAAGTCAATATCCGATTACCTGGCGGATAAATTAAATATTTCAACGGCAAGCGCTACGGAGGATAAAGTAGGTATCTTGTTAAAACAACGAGGAGTTGGAGACGATACCATAGAAGAAATTTCCCGTTGCATAACTGATTTTGATCATCGGCGTTTTTCAAGAGATGGAGGGTCACTGGATGAGATGGAGCATTCTTTAAAGCTCGCTGAACAACTCATCACAAAACTGGAGAGACAATTATAATGAAAATATGTTTATGGGTTCTATTTTTGTTTATACTTCCTTTTTTGGATTGTGGAATACAGAATGCACATTGCGGATTAATGAAATCCGAAATTTCAAGTGATGATGCTATAAAATTATTCACCGACGCGAATGAAAAATATCAGCTGGCAGCAAAGTTTGTTGCATCAAAAAATATACAAGAGGCCGAACAGAAGTTAAAAGAGGCGACATTACAATATGAGGCAATCCTGGCTCGCGGCTTCAAAAACGGCCAAATATATTATAATCTGGGAAATACCTATTATCGCCAGGGAGAATTAGGGAAGGCAATCTTAAACTATCGAAGGGCCGAGCAGCTTATACCAAGAAATGCAGACGTGGATACAAACCTGAGACTGATAAAGGGATCTATCGAAGATAAAGAATTATCAAATGGAGTCCCCGTTGCGATTCGAAGGATATTCTTTTGGTTTTTTCTGCTAAACCAGAACGAACTATCTATTGTGGCGGTGGCATTATATGTAGTGCTGATGGCATTGCTTTTTTTTCTCATTGTCTGTAAATATGAATGGCTTAAAAGAATAATAATAGGTTTTTCGGCAGGCCTGTTTATTGCAGTGGTATCCCTGGGTATCAAAATCTATATAGAACAGGGCGTGAATCGTGGAGTGATCGTTACCTCAAAGTGTGAAGTACGATACGGACCCGGGGAAGAGTACGAACCAAAGTTTGAAGTACATAATGGTGCGGAATGTGTGATTGAAGACGAAAAAGATGGTTGGTACCGGGTGTATCTAAAAGTAGGTGTAAAACAAGATACTGGTTTGAAATCAAGTACTGAGGAAAATGCGAGCAAAGATGTGAGAAGGGGATGGTTGCAAAAAAAGAACGTAGATGTGATTTAGGAGGTTGAAATGGGTGGGTTATATGGAAAGTTATTGATTACTGCATATATCTTATTTGGTACCATTCTATTGGGTTTTATTTTGATGTGCGTTATTTTTGGCAGAAAAGGTGACAAGACACCGTCATCAAATATAAAATCCGGGTAAAACACATTAAAAAGACACAGATTCATTATGTAATCCTGCCAAAATTAACTTTAATAAACAAACTTTGCCAGCTTTTTCCTTCCACGTTTAAATAGCAACTGATCAGTCAACACAATTTTTATAATTGCATTTCCCCTCTAAAAAGCGGGGATTAAAGGGGTGTGTTCGCTGTTCCTTGTACTTCACCGAACCTCAAAAAGAAAGTTTGAATTTCCTTAACACCAGTTAAAGCGTTCAATTAATCATGTCAAAGCCCATCGATAACGAAATAAGGGAACTTGCAGTATCTGAACTCGATAGAAACATTGTTGTGACGGCAGGTGCAGGAACGGGTAAGACCACACTTCTGGTAAATCGAATGCTGCATCTGTTGCTGGGCCACAAAAGATTTCAAAAAGAAAAAAGTCCCATCCTCCAAATTGTGGCCATGACCTTTACGGAGAAGGCCGCTGGCGATATGAAGGTTAGACTGATGGGGGAATTAGAAAAGATTGTAGCCGTCATCAATGGGAACGCTTCAGAAGAAGAGAAAAGAAAAGTAGAAAAGTTCCTTGTGCACATTCGTGACACTTACCAGACGACATACGGCGAGATCGAACGCCGTGCAAGAAAATCCCTTGAGGATATGGATAAGGCCATTATCGGGACTATTCACAGTTTTGCCGCCTATGTTTTGCGTCTGTATCCCATCGAATCCGGAGTGGTTCCTGGATTTACCGTGGATGAAGGGGATGTCTTTGATGAACTCTTTGATAAAGAATGGACAAAGTGGCTGAATACAGAGCTTACCCTTACTTCACCTAACGCAGATATCTGGAAAAGTGTGCTCAGGAGATTAGACCTTGAGTCGCTCAAAAATTTGGCCAAACGGTTATCAGGATTTACTATTCCCTTGAATTCTCTTACGGTTGAAGTGGGTAGTAAATCTGTAATAGAGCACCCCCACCCTAACCCTCCCCCATCCCTTCGGCTTCGCTCAGGACAGGCAAGGGGGAGGGATTCTGACAATCAAGCACCACACATACTCCCCACCCCTGGCCGGAGGGGGCTGGGGGGAGGGGGTGCGTCATTATTACATCCACCGAATATTCAATTCTTGATAGATCCAGTATTTAATAAAATCAATGAGATTGTTGCCGGTTGTGAAAAGCCCAATAACAACCTTCTCTCACAATTACATGAACTATCGATGATTCTCGATGCAATAAAAAAACAGGGTCTCAGTTATGTAAATAAATTAGAATATGATCTCGATAGAGAAGCTTCCAAGGCAAAGACCGGCTGGACAGATGAAGGATTCGAAACCGCACGAGAACTGGTAAAAGAGTGCCATGCCCTGGTAAAAAAATTAAAGACTGTTGATGATGACTTTATTGCAGCCACGATAGACCTCATCCTCCCACTTGCAAAGGCCTTTCGGCAAACGTATCTATCCCAGGGGTACGTCTCTTTTGACGGGCTACTCACCCTTACGAGGGATTTACTGCAAAATAAAGTGTATCGTTATATTCGTGAGAAACTCAAGAACGAGTTTAGAACGATACTTGTGGATGAGTTCCAGGACACAGATCCCGTCCAGTATGAGATCGTCCTCTTCCTCTCTGAGGCATTGGGACGTTATAGCAAAGATGCCAGAAAGGTAACCCTTGAGCCGGGAAAGCTCTTTATTGTGGGTGATCCAAAGCAGTCCATCTATGCCTTCCGCCGGGCGGACATAGAGGCTTATGAACAGGTGGTACAACAGGTGTGCGGACAGGATGAGACTTTAAAATTACGGGAAAATTTCAGGAGCCATTCCGGTATCATCGAGGTTGTAAATCAGCTATTTGACGGGAGGATCATGGTTGAACAGCCAGGCCTGCAGCCCTGTTATATCCCTATCCATGCCAATCGCCTCAAAAAACATCCCTCCCAAAAAGTTGAGGTTGTACTGGTCTCTGATAAGGAAGGGAAAGAACTCAAGGCGGGTGAGGCAAGGGAGGCAGAGGCAGAGTGGATTGCTAGATGGATAACAAAGCACGTGAATGAAGAGGTCATTGAAGATAAATTGGCTGAAAACGGGATTCGTAAGCTTACGTACAGGGATGTGGCCTTGCTTTTACGGGCATTTACCCAGGTGAGACCTTACGTTGATGCCCTCAAAAGGTACGGTATCCCTTATATTGTGGAAGGTGAAAAATACTTCTATACCACCCAGGAAATCCTCGATTTCATGAACCTCCTGCGTGCCATAGAGAATCCTCATGATACGATTGCCCTGGTGGGCGTACTGCGTTCTCCTATTGTAGGCTTAACAGACCTTGAGATATATGAACTTCGAATAAACCATTTATTAGATTACCGCAATGACATTTCAAGTGAAGCCCCCATGGTCCATGAGCTCACAACAAAGTATAAAAATACCCCTCCTAAATCCCCCCCTTGCGAAGGGGGGGAGGGGGGGGTAAAAAACCTATCCACGGATTTAAAGAAAATTATAGAACCCTTCTATAGTTTTTTAAGAAAAACCCATGCACGTGCAGGCATACTTCCCGTTTCACAACTCATTGCTGAAATTATGGACAATACTTATATTGCCGAGATTACAGCCTGTGCCTGGCATGGTGAACAGAAGTTGGCCAATCTCCGGAAACTTTACCAGATGGCTTGCGACATGGAGGAGTCTGAGGGTATTTCGCTCAAAAATTTCATAGACCGCATCAAGGTACGTATAAAAGAGGCCAGGGAAGAAGGGGAGAGTCCTCTTTCTGATGAGACACTGGATGTTGTGAAAATCCTGACTATCCATAAATCGAAGGGACTGGAATTTCCCGTTGTCATCCTGGGCAACCTGCATGGTGAAGTAAGGAACGACAAAGAGGAATTGGACTCTGCGGTATTTGATTGGTCTACGTCCACAACAGGCATTGTGATCGGTAAGGGGGATCAACGGGTAAGAAATCTTCAAAGTATTGTGATCGAAAAGAAATTGAACAAACGTTCGTGGGAAGAAGAAAAGCGTGTTCTCTATGTAGCCATGACCAGGGCAAAGGAACGATTGATCCTTACGGGTTCATGGAAGGACGACGATAAATCTTACATGGGACTGATTACACAATCAGTGAGGGATGCCACAGGCATCGAGTTTGGCGATGAAAGATTCACGAACCCTGATTACACAAAGAAAGATGAAAAGGTCTCACCCTCCCCTAACCCCTCCCATTCCTTCGACTTCGCTCTGGACAGGCAAGGGAGGGGAAATAGCGGAGACTCGACATCAGGGGAGGAGAATAAGACATGCGAGGAAAATAAGATAGATGAGAGGAATAAAACAAGTGAGAAAGATAAACCAGGTGCAGAAAAATCCCCTCTCCCCTTGCGGGAGAGGGTCAGGGTGAGGGGCGCTTCCCAGGGAAAATTTCCTTTAGGAAATGCAGAGGTCTTTGTAGAACATTTCATATTTGATGGGACACATCGTCCCCAAAAGCCCCCGAAAGAGAAGACCTTGGATGTCGACTGGACGGCCTTT
Source organism: Candidatus Brocadia sp. (assembly GCA_021646415.1). Classification (NCBI taxonomy): domain Bacteria; kingdom Pseudomonadati; phylum Planctomycetota; class Candidatus Brocadiia; order Candidatus Brocadiales; family Candidatus Brocadiaceae; genus Candidatus Brocadia; species Candidatus Brocadia sp. Next base: position 96,047 of record SOEU01000007.1, on the reverse strand, counting down.
GTCGAACTGTGGAAAAAAAGAGAGGCTGCAATGGCTGATGCAAAGAGGAAACCCCTCTTTGTCTCTCCAACGACGATAGCGCTTGAAGAAGCAATGAAAAAAGACATGCCTGTAGTACCGGATAGAATTGAAGGGATGCCTCCTCTTCATCCAGATGAATTTGAAAAACATCGATCGGAAAACTATCCTTTATCCCCTCCTTGCAAAAGAGGAACGAGGAAGGCTTCTAATTCTACCTCCCCTTTTTCCCCTCCTTCAGAAGGAGGGGGTAGAGGGGAGGTTGTAAAATCCAAAAGTATCAAACCTGATACAGAACAATCACATCCAAATTACGCCGCATTGATCGGTTCCATCTGCCACCGCGTATTGGAGGGGTGGGATTTTCACGGAACTTCTCAAGAACTTCATAGGTCAGTCGAGTCAGCCGTAAAATGGGCCGTTACCTTTGAAAGAGGCACGGTAGAATTATCTGCCCAATTTCAAAGAAAAGACCTTGCTGATCAAGGGGAAAGTATTTCCCCTCCTTACGAAGGAGGAACGAGGAAGGCTTCTAATTCTACCACCCCTTTATCCCCTCCTTCTGAAGGAGGGGATAAAGGGGTGGTTATAAAACATCAGGAAATACCCTTCGATACAATACAATTTCAGGATGTGGAATTTATAAAAGCAGAGGTAGTAAAGATACTTTCAGGCTTTATCAGTTCAGAGGCATATAATGAGTTACAGGGTGCACAAATTCTCGGGCGGGAGGTGCCCATATTGCTCAACTGGGATGGTCAGATCATGAGGGGTATCATTGATATCCTTTATAAGATAGGTGACCGTATCATCATCGCCGATTATAAGACAGATCATGTAACGATAACCGATCTGCCCGTAAGAGCAGAAAGATACCGGCACCAAAAAGAGGTCTATATTGAGGCCGTCAAGCGCTGTCTGAAAATAGTTAATCCAGAATTCAAACTTATTTTTCTCAGGTTAGGCAAGGCCGTAGCTCTTTGATACCTTAAAAATCTTTTGTAACAATTTAGCTTTTTGAAAAAGTATCAGCGATATATTAAAAAGTAAAAATAGTCTTACCTATTGTACCCATCCCTAATCCCCTCCAAGGAGGGGACTTTTTCAATTCCCCTCCTTGGAGGGGTTAGGGGTGGGTTCTTTACTCTATTAAGAAGTCAGGTAGGGCAGGGCATTTTCCGCCATAATCAATTCCACGGTTCCAAAGCGGTAGACACCCGAATATTTAACGTAGGATTTTGTCAAAACCATTTCGATCAAATCTTTCATACTGAACCCACCACGAATTCTCAATTTTTGGCGGGTGATGCCTATCCTTAGATGTTATAGGGATTACGAGAAGAAAGAGGACAAACTAATTATTGTCAGAGAGAAACATATAAGGCAGGCCATGAAAGAGATTGGCATGATAAAAAGCAAGGAAGAAAAACAATAACACATTGCAGTGAGGCTGCAAATAAAAGGATTAAAAAAGCTCACGTAAAATCACAGAGGGGTCAGTTCGCCCATGGTTAGGATAAGTGCTTCACTAACATATGGGATGGAGTTTTTTGTGCACGAAAACCTTAATTTCAAGGGAGGTATGAGCCATGAAATATCTCGGAATAGCAAAAAGGGAAAAAGATCAATCAATAACAATGCCCGACTCTTTTAAAGAAAGTTCTCAGTGGGATAGTTACGAAGTGATTGAAGTGGGCGGAGATATTCTTTTGATACCTCCTCCGCTGGATAAAGAGCGTCTGGCACGCATTGAGAAACTCACCAAAATATCCATTGAAGAACATCGCAAAACACTAAAAGGACTTGCAAAGTGAACTGGGTATCTTTAGAGGAAATGCTCGTCATTCATGAAATGATTGCTGATGGAACAGGTGGCGTGCATGGAGTTATTAATCCAGGCGGATTAGACTCATCATTGGCAAGACCTTTTACTTCTTTTCAAGGACAGGGGCTATTTCCTGACTTATGGAGCAAAGTAGCAGCTCTAATCCATTTTCTTATAGCCTTTCGTCCCTTTCGTTGTTGGAAATAAGCGGGTAGCTTTAGTGGCTGCTGACGTATGCCCCAGGATGAATGGCTATCGCTTGATTCCTTTATTTTCTTACCTTCTCAAGGGGAGAATTAGAGTGGTAAAAAATTCCTAAAACACGTTTTCATGAAAATGGAGAAAAGTTTTTACACCGTAGTATTTTTTGCTTTCACAGAAACTGGTAATTTAATAACATGAACGAATATTAAAATCAATGCAAAAAAATATAATGAGTGTTCAAAAAGTCTTTAAAGGAGTGGGATATGTTAACTACGGTGAAAATTAGATGTATTTTAGCTTTTCCGTGTATTTTATTAATTGCTACGATTTCTAATTTATATGCTAATGAGATTCGTGAAAATAGAGTAGTAAACCATAATATAGAAATTGAATTGCTTTTGAAAGAACACAAGCTAAAGGTCGTCGATCATATGCGGGTGCAAGGTGCGAATATGGAAAAGGTTTCATGCCTTATCAACGGGACATTCCAGATCCTGTCCGTTGGTTCTTCGGACAGAAAATTAGATTTTAAGGTACGAACCAGGGGTTTAGATATCGGCAATCTTATCCAAAGTGGTGTTTCCGGGAATGTACAGTGCCTGGAAATTACAATACCCGCGGATTTGAGGCAGGCGGGCGGCGTGGTTCTGGATATTGCTTACGAAGGGTATCTTTTTGGAAAGCCAGCCTCGTTAGAATTGGAGGACGTTGGCGCGACGACCGGCATTATTGACGAGGCGGGGGTTTACATGAGCCCTGCATGCACGTGGTATCCGGATATCCCTGGTTCTCTTGCGGCTTTTCGGGTGACTGTTATTACGCCTGAAGGATATGAGGCCGTAACGCAGGGTATGCTGGTAAGCAGGAAATCAATTGATGGCAAGACACATACCACGTGGGAAGAAAGGAATGTGTCAGAGGGATGTGACCTTGTGGCCGGAAAATACAGAGTAACAAGTATCAATCATAAGGGTATCGATATTTACGCCTATTTTTTCCCTGAAGAGCAAGATCTGGTAGAGACGTATATAAATGCTACAAAACGCTATCTGGATATGTATCAAGAACTCCTGGGGGACTATCCGTACAGGAAATTTGCCATTGTGGAAAATTTCTTTCAGACGGGATATGGCATGCCTTCGTTTACCCTGCTGGGAAATACCGTGGTAAAAATGCCATTTATCGTAGACACTTCTCTGGGGCACGAAATTTTACATAACTGGTGGGGGAATTCGGTCTTCGTGGATGAATCTCAGGGGAACTGGTGCGAAGGTTTAACAACCTACATGGCTGACTATTATTATAAAGAACTCAAGGAGAGTGCATCGGCCGATGAGTATCGCAGGGACATTTGCAGAAAATACACCAATTACGTAACAGAAGAGAACGATTTTCCTTTAAAAAAATTTATAGGCAGGAGGGATCAGGCAACCCGTGCCATTGGGTATGGAAAGACGGCGATGGTATTCCACATGCTCAGACGGATGGTTGGGGATGAGTTGTTTTACCAATCGCTCAGAAGGTTTTACAAAGAAAAGATCTGGCAGCAAGCAAGTTGGAAAGATATCCAGTGTGTGTTTGAAGATACCGGCAAGATGGATTTATCCTGGTTCTTTGAACAGTGGATTAGTCGGGAAGGTGCGCCCTTTCTCGAATTAGGCAAAACAGGGATAGAGAAGATAGATGATGGTTGGTTGGTCACGATGGAGATTATCCAAAAAGGAAAACCATATCATCTCTTCGTGCCTGTTCAAATGGAACTGGATGAAGGGAATTTTCATACCATTGCTGAAATAAAAGAACGGTCTAACCTCATTTCCATCCGAACAAAATCTCAACCCAAACATATTGTCATAGATCCTCAATGTGATATCTTCCGACGTCTACACACAGAAGAAATTCCCCCTACGATAGATTTGGTATTGGGGAGTGATGATAAGGTTATTATATTGCCGACAGGTGGTGAAAGTTCTTCACAGGAGGCGTATAAAAAGCTTGCAGAATCCCTGACAGATAAAAAAACGACCGTAAAGGCAGACACGGAGGTTACAGAAACGGAATTAAGTCAAAAAAGCCTGTTTATTCTGGGGGGACTGACAGAGAATAGACTCACGAAGATGTTTGTCGAAAATTTACCCAGAAATTTCTCCCTTGAAGCAGGATCATTTGGGGTAAATAATGTAGTTTACAATAAAGGGAATTGCCTTCTTGTGACTTCTAAAAACGTTAAGAACGTAAAAAAGGGTATTGCCTTGTTTCTAGGGCTAACTTCTGATGCAATCAAAAGCGTAGGATATAAGATCCCTCATTATGGAAAGTACAGTTATCTTGTCTTTGCTGATGGGAAGAATGTTGATAAGGGGACATTTTCCGTAACTGATAATCCATTAGAACGATCTCTGAATCAATAAACATATCTCTTCGTGAGTACGGAGCTTATGTTTTGGCAAACAATATTATATTGTGAAAGCATCATTTCATTTGTGAAATCATGGAAAGAATAATATCTCTGAAAAGTGCTTGAACGTATAAATATTTAAGTATAACTGAAATTTACTACTTAGAAGATATTTTGTTTTTTTTCTATTTTTACAACATGTAGGAACGGTTTTTGTCATTTGTCTGTGGTCATTATTATTTTGCCTAAAAACCATATTAAATTTTTATGAAACAGTTATTCTTGCTTAGCGTCCTGTTTGTGTTCATCGGTTTGAATTTCTTATCTTCAACGGATGTATCGGCGAAGAATGGTTACACTGAGATAGAGGTTGCAGACGGTGGTACTGTTATTGGCAATGTTAAATACATGGGTGATTTGGCTACGATGGAATTAAATCTCTATCGCGATTGGGAATTATCAGAGGCGCCGAAAACTGCAACTGAAAAAATTGTCTTCAGTAAGATCAATAATGGACTTAAAAACGCTGTTGTTTCTCTTGCCAATATCACACACGGTAAAAAAAAGGTAATACCTGCAATCCGTCCGATAATAGACCAGCAGAATAATATTTTCATCCCACGCGTACTCGCGATTTTGACAGGAACCACGATTGACATCTTAAATGGCGATGAGGTGATGCATAATGTTCACACCCGGTCAGTGAAGAATCAGCCATTTAACCTTGGCACTACTTACAAACAAAGAATATCAACAAAATTTGACTATCCCGAAATTATTAAGCTGACATGTGATCTTCACAAAAATACGTATGCATGGATTGTTGTCCTTGATAATCCCTATTTTGATATGACAGACAGAAACGGATATTTTGAAATTTGTGATATCCCGCCGGGAACGTATAAATTCCAGGTATGGCATGAAGAGTTAGGAAACTTAGAAAAGGAGGTAACGGTTCGCCCTAATGAAATTACTACCATAGAATTTGTTTATTCGCAGAATTAGAAAAAAGCAAAAATGTGTACTGGCTAGACAAAATAGTTGAGTTTGTATAACTGCAATCGGAAAGGAGGAAGGCTGAATATGAAACCTAAGGTCTTATTGAATAGGGTTGGCTTATGGAGTGCAACGGCGGTAGCGAGTATAACCATAATGTTGGGAATGGCGCCAATAAATGCTAATGCCGAATTGAAAGTACCAACAGAGGTTACGGAGTTGGGTAAGGATACCTATAAAAAATATTGTAGTCCCTGTCACGGGGAGGAGGGAAATGGCAATGGACCACTTGCAAGGTCGATGCTTCCCAAGCCACGTGATTTTACGAGAGGTGCCTATAAATTTAGAACGACTCCGAGTGGTTCACTTCCTACGGATGAAGATATTTATAGGACCATTTCCTTTGGTGTTCCGAATTCCACGATGATTCCCTGGGACATTTTAACGGAAGAGCAACGACTATCGGTAATTCCCGTCCTGAAGAGTTTTTCTGAGGCGTTTGAATTCAGGAAACCTGATCCGCCCGTAGAGGTTGGTTTGATGGTCAGACCGACAGAAAAATGCATTGCAGCGGGCAAAAAAATTTACGAAGAAAAACTGGAATGCTGGAAGTGCCATGGTATTGAAGGCCGTGGAGATGGTCCCAGTGCTGCTGAACAGGAAGATGATTTTGGCTTTCCTATAAAACCCTTTGATTTTACCACGGGGAAGTTTAAGGGAGGTAATACACCCCAGGATGTTTACCTCAGGTTTACCACGGGATTGAATGGCACTCCCATGCCATCGTTTGCAAAAGAGCTCACCGACGAAGAGAGGTGGTGTTTGACGTACTATGTAATGTCACTTATTAAGCCAGAAGAGAATACCCATAAATAGCATCTAATATGTTCTAATACCTATGGAGGTGAATGAAATGAAAAAATTAGGAATAGGCTTGTGTTTATCTGCGATGCTGTTTACTTCTGTGGCGTGGGCCGCCGAACCGCCACCCAAGAAGGAAACACCACCAGATCTGTATGAGGGAACGCCTGATTGGTACAGGGCGGTTTATAAAGATAACGTTGGGCTTAGTGAGGGAGCGGGGCCGTTTAAAGACTATTACAAGCCACAGATGCTTGATATGTACTGGCAGCCCAACAGACACTACGAACCCATGAAAAACCTTGATCACTCGATCTTTATTGAAAAAGAACGAAGAGATTTGTGCGTAACATGCCATGAAGAAGCAACCCCTGGCGTTGTGCGAGACTGGAGGAGTTCGGGGCATAAAAATCCAAAGAGCAGCGCTTATCTTTCGAGCAAGACTGCTGAAATCGAGAAGCGCACGGGCAGGATTTTAGACGAAGTTCACTGTTTCGATTGCCATGCCGATACAAAAAAGAAACAGATCAGGATGCCAACCGGAGAGGTATGCGGTGAGTGCCATAGACCTCAGTTTGATGATTTTTTACGAGAGAGAGAAATGGGTCGTCCCAACCATATCCAGTCGTGGGAGGCAAATACCATAGTACCCTGGTATGCAGAGGCTGCGCGGAGGGGTTACCTATACGGACAGCATGGCTGTGATTTATGCCATTCAGGTGCTGAAAAATGTGATGTATGTCATACCAGACATAAATTCAGCGCTGCAGAAGGAAGACAACCGGAGGCCTGTATTACCTGTCACATGGGACCCGATCACCCCGATGCGGAATCATACGGCGAATCGAAGCATGGTGTGATTTACCACCAGGAGGAAGAGCATTTTGATTTCACAAGGCCATTATCCGAGGTAAGGCCGGGCAAGGACTATCGCACCCCAACGTGCCAATTTTGCCACATGTACGAAAAGCACGGCAGGTTTATCCACAATCCGGTCATGAAGGGTATATGGCGTATGGGTACAGTACCTCCAAAGAATCTTGAATATACCTCTTCATTGAAGGATTATCCTTATGGAATCAAGATTATTGCCGATAAGATTGATATCTACTCGGAAGAGAATATTGCCAAGAGGTCGTATTGGCTAGAGGTTTGTGCGAAGTGCCATAGTGATCGATTTGCCGACACCTATTTGAAATCACTGGATGAATTTATGTTCCAGGCACACAAACTGGCAGATCAGGCACAGAAGGTTGTTGAGGACTTGATTGCAGATGGTTACCTCCATCCCAGCGCCGCAGACAGGGATCCGTACCCGTTAAGTGACGGGATAGAGAAGGAGCTTAGTCCGGCATTCCTTGGTGAACCGATTTATAATGCATTCAAGACCTTGAAGGGCAAATTCCCTGTTGTGGGACCTATCCTGGGTGTTTATGGCATGTTCTTGCAACAGCAAGATAATCCGTCTAATATTGAGAATATGTACAACAGATTATGGTTCTGGTATAAACTCCAGGGTTACAAAGGAACCGCCCATGCCCAGCAGGATGTTTCCTGGTGGTGGGGTCAGGCTCCAATGATGATGGAGTTTACCAAGATCCAATCAGAAGCAGCCAGGTTGCGCAGGGAAGGACGTATAGAGAAAGTTTCTTTAACAAAATAGTGGATTTAAGCTTTTAAAGAATTAAGCTGGATTTAAACAAGAAAGCCCATGATGAATAATGTCATGGGCTTTCTTGTTTTACGGCATCGTAAGAATAAGCTTTTGGGGTGATGGTTTGTTTGCTTTGATTTAAGGAAATAATACAAAAATTTTAAATGTGGTCAATGCGTCCTTGAAATTCCTGACGAATCTCATTAAGAATCCTCTTCCCACCGTTTTCCAGCATCCTTTGGGCAAGTTCATCTCCAATTTTTGCTGCTTGACTGATAGGGCCACTGTGGTTATCCCGTATGGCATGGTCGCCGTCAACGGTGCAGATGATCGCTTCCAGACACACTTCGTTACTTTGTGTCTGTGCATATGCTCCAATGGGCACCTGGCAACCACCTTGAAGTCTTGCCAGGAGAGCCCGTTCTGCTTCAACTGCAACCCTGGTCTGTGTGTCATCTATGCTAGAAACAATTTTATGAATTCGGGCATCATTGTTACGAATTTCGATACAGAGCGAACCTTGTCCCACTGCCGGAAGCATAATGTCAAATGGAATAATTTGGCTGATCGGGCCGGTGTAACCCAATCTTCGTAATCCGGCATAGGCAACTACTATGGCATCCAGATCGTCCGTTTCGAGTTTTTTGAGTCGGGTATCCAAATTGCCGCGCAGGTCTAAAATTTTGAAATCGGGCCGAAAAGCAAGCAATTGTGCCTTTCTGCGGAGGCTGCTTGTACCAATACGCGCATTATCAGGCAGCTTTTCTAAATTGGCATTATTATTAGTGATAAGGGCATCATGGGGGTCTTCGCGTTTGGGTGTGGCGCCGATCGTTAACCCTTCGTGCAACTCTGTGGGTACGTCTTTAGCGCTGTGAACAGCAATATCAATCTTTCCCTTCATTAGCGCCGTCTCCAGTTCCTTGGTAAATAAACCAATTCCCCCTAAACGCGATAAAGGGGCATCGGTAATCTTGTCACCCTTTGTCGAAATTTTTTCGATCTGAAATTCAAATCCAGGATTTAACCTTTTGAGCTCTGATATAACCCAATTTGTTTGGATGAGCGCAAGTTTGCTGCCCCTGGAACCCACGATAACCTGTTTTTCCTTAACCAATGTAAATCCTCTCCATTTTTGAATTATTAAAGTAATTGTAAATCTCTTAACAATAGAATATACTTTTTGATAATATCATAATATACTAGAGGTGTCAAACTACTTTGCCAGTGCGAGTTTTACCAGTTTCACGACTAGTAAATATTTTATTTTTTCCTTGAAATTAAGTACATAAAAATACTATAGATGTTATATAAGTAAAATTTTATAAATAAAAAAACATTACGATAAAGGCAAACCCTGGGCAATCAGGGGACGCAAAGTAAAGGTCTTGTTAAACAGTTTAAATAGTTTAAACTGCTTTATAAAAAGATAGCCTTACTGCCGAAGATGTTTGAATGAATATCTTTGCAGTAAGGCTTTTTTGTTTTCGTTAAGGGAGAACTAACAGTGTGCTTATCCAGAATACTGGAGAAAAGATTACCCCGTGTGGTGGCCGTATTGATGATATATGTCGGAATCGCATTAATTCCTTTGGAAACAAACACTTTACATATAGCATCCGCAGACCATCCTGAGCAAAAGGTGCACGCGAAAGAAAATTAGTACCGCCAGTATAGCTGGCGGTACTAACTGAAAACGTTCTGAGTCTGCACATCTGTGGCTTTTTCCAAAGCAATATTTCAGGAATGGAGGTGGTACAAAACAGGAATTGATGCTTTTTTTGTATCTCTGTTGCCGGTGAAATTATATGGCAACTGGCAGTTATTCTTTCAGGATTCAACTGCCACTACGGATTCGTTCACCTTTTGATAAAGGAGATTCAATCATGAATTTATCCATGATATTAAGAAAAGGTTCGATTGCAATAGTGGTCTTAACGATAATGTTAGGATTTGGCACTTCATCTACTCTATTCGGTAGAGAGCATCCAGAACAAATGGTGGAAGAAAAACCACGGATAACCAAAGAGGATGTGGCAAAATTTGCCGAGGAATACGTTCGAAAAAATTCCAAAGAAGGTGTTTTCAAGTATCTCGATAAGAACACAGGAAAATATTTAGAATTGATGCTTGACAAGGTGCATAAGGATAAGCTCTCTCCGACAAAAACCGATGAATATTTTGTCTGCGCCGACTTCAAAGGGAAAGACGGTAACAGGTATGACCTGGACTTCTTTGTACAGGGTACAAACAAGGGTAATTTGAGGGTTGATAAAACGAGCATTTCCGTCCACAAGGTGAACGGCAAAGAGAATTATACCTGGGACTATAATAAAAAGAAAGACCTCTGGGAGAAGAAGGCTATCCTAATTGAAAAGGAATATCCCAAACCTACGAAGAGGGAGCATCCTGGATACCCTTAATAAATGGGAGTTAGACCGGGGTGTGTTGGATTTCATTTTATTTATACAGGTTTTGTGGTCATAGCCAATATGACAAATAAACTGTGGAGACCACTTCTTCATCTTTCGACTGAGCATTCGTCTGACTCACACCGAAGACTTACGATGGGGGTCCCCTCCTTTCAAGGCAATGTCATTGCCCTGTGAAGGAGGGGAGAGAGGGGTGGTTATAAGTTCATTTTGATGTGAAACAAGAAGGGCGTGAAGAGAAAAATTGAAATGTGTGGTTTTGATCCTCCTCAGCCCTTATCTTTCATGATGTCCATAGCGCGGCGTAGCCGCAACCAAAAAGAACCTCTTCCCACAAGGGCCGATGGAACTTTCCCTCCCTTGATGGGTATTGTTATTGAATTAATGGGTAGAGATTTTTACCACAATGAGATATAGCCCAGGCCGGTAAAGACTATGCAAAAATCAATATGGAGAGCGAAGAGTTTTTTCGCTCTACCGGTTATCTACAGAAATTCTTAAGAAAACATCATATGAAGCCCGGAATAGCCTGCGCCGTTGCTTATCTTGCAATTTTTTGCACATTTTTCTTAAGGATGTCAGAGGCTGCAAATGCTCCAAGGGTGAGAACATTCGAATTTACCTATATTGCAGAGATCAATGATATTCCTGGAGGTGCTAAAAAAGTATCAATCTGGATGCCATATCCAAAGAGTGATGCGAATCAAAAAATTACTCCATTATTGATTTCGGCACCCTATCCTTCAAAGATTTACAAGGACCCTAAGTACGGTAATTCCATCCTGCACTTTTCTGTGATAAATCCGGAGAATCGCTCAATAGAGGTCGAGATGAAATTTCGGGTAAAGCGCTATGAATACATTCGGAGAGATTTTGATCAGGTGCACATTCGAGTCCGAAATGATTTCGATTCGATGCTGCAACAGTGGCTTCAGCCGGATAGGCTTGTGCCTATCGATGACCGTATAAAAAAACTTGCTGAGGGAGTCACTCAAGGCAAAATTTCTGATTTAGAGAAGGCGCGCGTGATCTATGATTACACTATTGCCAATCTTACTTACGATAAGAGCGGGACTGGCTGGGGACGCGGCGATATTTGCTATGCGTGCGATGTGAAGCGTGGGAATTGCACCGATTTTCATGCCGTATTTATCGGATTTTGCCGTGCTGTTGGTATTCCAGCAAAATTCGCAATCGGATTTTCTCTCCCGGCAAAGAGTGGTCAAGACGAAATTGGTGGCTATCATTGCTGGGCGGAATTTTATCTGAAAGGATACGGCTGGGTCCCTGTAGATGTTTCAGAAGCTTATAAGGATCCGGCAAGGAGAGAATATTTCTTCGGTGCACATGACGAAAATCGAGTGCAGTTTACCATTGGACGTGACATTGTTTTAAACCCACCTCAAAACGCTGAACCCTTAAACTTTTTCATATATCCATATGGGGAAGTCGATGGGAAACCCTTTGCCAATATGAAGGTTAAATTCTTTTTCAAGGATTTGGCAATAAAAAATGTTCATTAAAGAAAATTATTATATTCAAGAATGAGTAAAGGATGAACGCGCAAAAAGAGGCACGCCTTACAGCCGTTCAGCATGCAATGGTTGAGATATGGGAGAAGCATAAAGTTGTATTTTCATTGCTATTCCAGGGAAAACGTGGATAGGCAGCGTGGCAGTGGTGTATTTGATAAGAGCATCGACGCACTGCGGAGGCTTAATTCCCTGGGCTACGGGTATGAAGGAAGCGGATTGAGATCGGATTTAGTCTATAATCCTGACGATTCCTTTCTTACACCGTCTCAAGAGAAATTAGAAAATTCAGTATAAGAAAGAATTGCGGGGACAATCAGGACCCAGACCTGTGGAGTCTCAGGTGGATAATGAGTCTTTGGTAATCCGATTAAATTAGAAAGAAAGGGGGGGTATATGACATTATTTCGTCGTGCCGTAGCAGAGTTTATTGGTACTGGCTGGTTGGTTTTTGGTGGATGTGGTAGTGCTGTTCTCGCTGCGTCGTTTCCTCATGTAGGGATTGGTCTGCTGGGTGTTGCCTTTGCTTTTGGTCTAACGGTGCTCACGATGGCCTATACCATTGGATCTATTTCGGGTTGTCACCTTAATCCTGCTGTTTCAATTGGCTTATGGGCAGGAGGTCGTTTTAAGGCATCGGAACTGTATGCGTATATCATTGCGCAGGTACTCGGAGGCATAGCAGGCGCCGCGGTTCTCTATTTGATTGCAAGCGGTAACCCGAGTTTTCATCTCAACAGTGGTCTGGCATCGAACGGTTACGGCGCGCATTCTCCAGGTGGTTATTCACTCTTGTCAGGATTGGCGACAGAAGTAGTTATGACCTTTATATTTCTAACGATAATTCTTGGCTCGACTGACCGTCGTGCACCAGCGGGGTTTGCACCGATATCTATCGGTTTGGCACTGACATTGATTCATCTTGTCAGTATTCCGGTTACCAATACATCAGTGAACCCCGCGCGCAGCACCGGGCCAGCTGTGTTCGTTGGTGGATGGGCATTATCGCAACTTTGGATGTTTTGGGTCATGCCCATTGTAGGTGCGGTTCTGGCCGGCATTCTTTATCGATGGTTGTTTAGAGAAACTGAAGCACGTCCGGTTTAACTTTTCGATGAAAGGCATATTCAATCATTAAACTATATCAAATAATTCCTGGCTTTTAACTCGTATATCTTTCCTTTTTTATAATAATTATTCCGTAAGTGAGAAAGGAGAAGTAAAATGTTTAACAACGTATTAAAAGATTTTAAGGCGTTTGCCATGCGGGGCAACGTTCTGGATTTGGCAGTCGGTATTATCATAGGCGCAGCCTTTGGCAAGATCATCACCTCGCTGGTTAATGATATTATCATGCCGCCAATTGGACTGCTTCTGGGGAATGTAGACTTCAGAAACTTATTTGTCAATCTATCAGGTATATCATATGACAGCCGTGAGGCAGCGCAGGCCGCAGGTGCTCCCACGATTAATTATGGAGTTTTTATCAATACCGTAATCGATTTTATTATTGTTGCGTTTGCCATCTTTATGTTAGTCCGTCTTATTAACAAAGTATTACAACCAAAACCAGCAGTGCCGCCACCAGCAACAAAGGTATGTGCATTCTGTATTTCTAACGTTCCGGTCAAAGCTACTCGCTGCCCATACTGTACGTCTGAATTGAAAGCAGTATAAAATGAGGGCAAAAACGGGAATGAATGATTATGCTGGAATTGTAAAGGGTCGTGGTGTAATAAAGGAGGTTCCGAGAGATTACTGATGACGATGGTCACCCCTATTATCGTGGGGAGTGTGGTTCTGTCTGCTGAAAGACATTTAATGTTTTGGGATGTGAGCCATATGTAAATTTACTCTGAATTTAAATGAATTGGCATGCAATCGTCATTATGAGGCATAACGAAGCAATCTTTGTTTAAGATTGCTTCGTTGCTTTTTACTCTTTGTAATAAGGAATATCTCTTTCTTCTTAGAACTGTTACCAGTTGCAGACCCGGTGCACATATCAAGTACCTTCCCAGTTGCGCTTTTCATAAATAGAACAATGTGGTTATCCGGTTTACTACAACTGCCCCGTTATATAGTAGAATATGGGGGCTTCGATGAACATTACACCAGTTAGGGATCAAGATATTCGGGTACTACGTGGTAATAAGCTAAGACCTAAAGTTTAGTTGTGGTAAAACGGATAACCAGATATAACAATTCCTGCCAATTTTGCAAACCGTTCAGGTTTGTCCTGAACAGGGGTATCGGTAACATCTCTTTGGTCTTTTCTGTAATCTGACCGAGGATTGTTTGCACTTCTGTCTTTACAATGACACCCTTTGTTCTTCCACTCACCGCTATTTTTCCCTTAAAGGCCATATCCCTTTGATCACCAGGAGCCAAATTGCCTTCACATATTATTGCAGTGGATTTTTCAGCGGCGGACTGATTCATCCGTAAGTAAAGCCTCTCTAAGGCTTCCATAGCTTTTTATTTTTTTAAATGCAACAGGCTTTCAAATTAAAAATATACATGAACCCATACAGGGAAGGTACATAGTTTTACTGATGTTTTAGCTTATTATTCTATTTTGTCGAGGTAGATTCGGACGTGATGGATTTTACAGAAATTGAAAAGGACTTTATCAAAAAGAAACTTATTTCCGATTTTGATTGGACTCGGTTTGGACTGCCTACAGAACCCATCCCATTAGAAAAACCGATTGATGAGCGCAAAGTAATAGGGTCTTTACAATATTTTCCTACGGAGACAGGAAAATATAAAGACAGCCTTACTGCCGAAGATGATGAGAATATCTTTGCCGTAAGGCTTTTTTGTTTTGTGGGAATAAACCTTGATTGTTATTTGTCTTTACTATTATGACACAACATAGTCGCATTTAAATAAACCACCCATTTATCCCCTCCTTGCGATGGAGGGGAAAGAGGGGAGGTAGAAATAAACGGCTTCCTTGTCCTTCCTTCGCATAGAATCCTTATGAGTCAATAAAAGAAGAAGTTTTCGACGTCCTCAATTACAGGAGATGAGACAGAATTTAATGAATTGCTTGACGCAGATGTGAAAAAAGCACTGGAAGAATTACCTGAGGATTTTCGGATGGCGATTTTACTTCCGATCGTAGAGGGTTTTTCATACAAAGAGATTTCAGAAATGCTTAATTGCCCCATTGGGACAGTGATGTCTAGAATTTATAGAGAGCGTAAGATGCTAAAGGAAAAATTAACCATGCATGCAAAAAAACAAGGCTATGAAAGAGAATAAGGAATGAATTGCAATAACATGAGAAAATATTTTTATGCCTCTCTTGATGGCGAACCCGATGTGGAAAAGAATATAGAGGTCCTTTCACACCTGAATGTGTGCCATGCATGCGGTATAAAAATAGAACCGGTGTAAAGGTAACCCTGCCTGGTATTCAAGAAAATATACACATACAGAATATCGGAGCAATTGTGGAATATTTTCAAAGACAAACTGGTTTGAGTTTGACCCTCCCTGGCTTTAAAGAAAATGTACAATTAGTAGGTGCATCAGTATCTAAAATTAACAACATAAAAGTTCCGCTGGTTTTCTATAAGTTAGATGGGGTTCCAACTATTTATAAGAAATTAAAAATAGAGAAATTCATCAGAAATAAACCCCTCACCTAACCTCTCCCCTTTGTGGGAGAGGGATTTTTCCCTCCCTGGATGGGCAATGTCATTGAATTAAGATAATATGTCTCCCTTTCAGGGCTAAAAATATTATTAAATCATTATCCCAGGGCTGTCGCCCTGGGCTATATCCTGCCAGCCCTTCGGGCTTTGCCCAGAAGAGAAACACTCTCTCGCTTAATTCAATGACATTACCCTGGATGGGAGGGACTTAAGGGCGGGCGAAAGGAGGAAGAATGTGAGAGATTTTGATCTTGCGGTAATTGGTGGTGGGGCAGGGGGGCTAAATGTTGCAAGTGGGGTTGCCCAACTTGGCGCCCGGGTTGCGCTTATCGAGAAAAAGAAACTGGGTGGCGATTGCCTTCATTATGGGTGCGTTCCCACAAAGACATTGGTCCATTCTGCAAAAATAGCTTCGCTTATGAAAAGGTCCAGGGAATTTGGTCTGAATGACACAAATATCTCCATCGATTTTAAGAATATTATGAACCACATGAGGGATGTAATATCAAAAGTTGGCGTGCGCGATGATTCAAAAAGATTAGAAGATATGGGGGTGCAGGTTTTTTGGGGGACGGAAAATTTGTTGACCCTCATACCTTTGAATTTGATGGTAAGAAGATTACCAGTAAAAAATTTGTCACCTCAACAGGTTCAAGGGTCGTTGCTATCCCTGTCAAAGGTCTCGAAAACATTCAATATTTAACCAGTGAGAGTGCCCTGGAATTGGATTATTTACCCAAATCAATGATTATATTAGGTGCAGGCCCAATAGGGCTTGAGCTTGCGCAGGTATTTACAAGATTCGGGCCAAGGTCACCGTATTGGAAAAGATGGGGCAGATACTGCCGCGTGAGGATAAAGAGGTTTCCGATACCCTTGAAGCGATTCTTAAGGAAGAGGGGATTACAATACATACTTGTGTTGATGTAGATCATGTCAAAAAAATGGAGATCAAAAGGGCATTGAAGTGGTAGCAGTGTGCAGTGGACAGAAAAAGGCATTTCAAACCGATGAGTTTATGGTTGCTATTGGACGTGCTGCTAATTTGGAGGGGCTTAATCTCGAAGCCGCCGGTGTTAAGATGGAAAAAAGGTCTATTGTGGTAAACAGGTCTCTGCGTACTACTGCCAGAAATATATGGGCATGCGGGGATGTAACAGGGCAATATTTGTTTACCCATGTTACTGGATATCATGCGGGCATTGTCGTGGCAAATGCCTTGATTCCATTTTTGAAGAGAAAGACGGATTATCGTATAGTCCCGTGGGTTACATATACGGACCCCGAGCTGGGTCGGGTAGGATTGACTGAGGACGAAGCAAGACAGAAATACAAGCATGTAAAAATGTATCGGTACAACGAGAAGGATTTGGACAGGACTGTCATAGAAGGGGAAGACAGAGGAAGAATCAAAATCGTCTGTACGAAAAAGGGTGAGATATTGGGCGCCTATGTCCTTGCACCGCGGGGAGGAGAAATTGTGCATGAATTTGTCCTCGCAATGCAGAATCATCTTTGGGTGAAAGGTATTACCAATACCATACATGTCTATCCAACACTTGCTCAGGCAGTGAGAAGGGTAACAAATAAATACTATGCTGAAAAGATATTCTCCGGGTGGATTCCCAAGGTTACGAAGAAGCTGATAAGAATATTCGGGTAGATAATATACCAACAAATAATTTCACCGTATAGGAATTTTCATTTTATTTAACCGGGTTTTTAGGATGGTATGGAGTAAAAAAATCCCCCTTAGAAAAGGGGGATCAGGGGGGTTGTAAAATAGCGTGGGAAAAAAACAACCCTCTATTTCCCCTTTTGGTAGGGGGGCTAACTTGACCACGGATTTTCACGGAACTACACTGATCAAATAGGGGCAAGAGGAGCCTCATACTCAAGACTTCAACGTTTGGTGATGTTCTGTAAATCTCTGTGGTGAAAGCTTACAAAAGAGAGGGACAAAATGAAGTTCGTGATAACGATGTTCGTTTTGACCATGATTCATGGTATGGCAATTACCGTATCTGCATCCGGAAATAACGACCCAAACTCTCTGCTTGATCGTGTTTTGGGCCGTTATGTTTCGAAAGATGGTTTGGTTGACTATAAAGGACTGAAGAAAGATAAGGATTTTGTTAGGAATGGTGAAAAAATAGAAGAGTATGTTGCAAGATATTTAAATCCGGAAGATGCAGGATTTATTCGAAATAATAAAGTAACGGTAAAATATCTCGATTACGATTGGGGTTTGAATGAGCAGAAATAATGAATGGAAAAATTTTCCAGGATATATAATTTTATAGAGAGGCTCAATAATGCCAAGACTTTCGGTTATAGGGAGAGAACAAATCCTGAAGCATGATTTTGAAGTACATGAGATTTTTACTGAAATTGAAGGTGCTTTTGGCAAGATTCCATATTTATTTAAGACCTACGTCCATTTCCCTCCGCTCCTGAAGGCCAACTGGAGCAAGGTAAAGGCGGTAATGATGCAAGGGAGTCTGAACCGAAAGATCAAGGAATCTATTGCCCTTTTAGTTTCAAAGGACAATAGTTGTGCGTATTGTGTAGCGGCCCATATTGCCGCGCTCAGGACAATCGGGGTTACGGACCAGGAACTGGCAATGATTGAGCGTGAGATTGAGAAATAGAAGTTTACGAAGAAGGAACGAGAGATCATTGCTTTTGTCAGAAAGGCGAATAAAGATCCAAATAAGATAACTGATGAAGAAGTTGAAGAGTTAAGGAAGGAAGACGCTAGTGATTCCGAAATTGTTGAGGCACTCGGTGTAATGGAACTCTTCACCTCCTTTAACAAATTTCTTGACTCACTGAAAGTAGAGATAGATTTCTGATGATAATCTTAATAATACTTTTTCTGGCTACCTGTTTTCTTGCATATTCAAACGGCGCTAATGACAACTTTAAAGGAGTCGCCACACTCTTCGGGAGCAAGACCACGAATTATAAATATGCAATTTGGTGGGCAACTCTTACAACGTTTGCAGGTTCGATGGCTTCAATATTCTTTGCACATGGCCTTGTAAGCGCCTTTTCTGGTGTCTTTGTGTCGGTAAGCAGGGCAAAGTAACTCCATCATGCCAACCCGCACCTGTTTTTTCTGTAAAATATGGGAGTACTATTAGTGTTGCAATTGATACCGAAGAAAACTGTCAGGAAACTTATAAAGGGTATTTCCTGGGGATGAATAGCCGGAGATTGCTGGATTATTTACACTTCTGTTCTGCCGGAGTAGTGGGCTTCGCCCGTGGCCTTAATGACACACCAAAAATTGTCGCTCTTTTATTCCTCATTGAAGGGCTATCAATACTTTGGGGTATGATGGCTGTCGCTGTTGGTATGGCAATTGGCGGGCTCTTGAATGCTAGAAAAGTAGCTGAAACAATGAGCAATAAAATCACAAAATTAAATCATGGTCAGGGCTTTACTGCAAATCTCGTGACGAGCATCTTTGTAATATTTGCCAGCAAACTTGGAATGCCCGTATCCACAACGCATATATCGGTAGGGTCTCTCTTCGGTATAGGGTTAATTACAGGACGTATAAATACCCGTACGGTACTGGAAATACTTTTGTCATGGATCACAACCTTGCCTGTTGCCGTCATCTTTAGTGGCGGTACTTATTGGATAATAGGAAAATGCATGCTTAATTAACTTCTTTCTTGGAGGATGAATTGACAGCCGTTTAAAGATTTAAATTGATTGTATAGGAATTTTCATTTTAATTAATGTTAGTCAAAAACAAGTAGCAGTAAATCTTTTTTACAGAAAGGAACGAGTCATGAATAAAAAAATGTTTAAATACAAATGTTTTATTTTTTTGTTTGTTATTATTTTATCCAGTATTTCAACGATTTCTTATGCAGGAGATGCCGTCAAAAAGATAACCCTTGCGGAATTAAATACCTTGCTTGAAAGCAATAAAGGCAAGGTGGTGGTTCTTAACCTGTGGGCAACATGGTGTCCACCGTGCAGGAAAGAGATACCCGGTTTTGTCAATCTTTACAAAAAATATAAGGACAAGGGGTTGGAGATCATTGGCGTTTCCTTCGATGAAAACGGACAAGAGGTGGTTCCACCATTTATAAAAGCATTGGGCGTCAATTATCCAATTTATCTTGATGGAGGCGATATCAGTCAAGCGTATGACTTGCGAGCATATCCGACCACCATTGTCTATGGGAAAGACGGCAAAGTGGTGAACAAGCATCTTGGGTATTTGTCAGAAGAAGATTTGGATAGCGAACTCGGCAAACTGTTGAAAAAGTAACAACGTGCGGATAGTCGCAATCAAAGGCACTGGTTAAAGCATACGAGGACAAGATTGACTACCCCTCCTTCGCAAGGAGGGGATTAGGGGAGGTGGGATAAAATCTTCCTTGCTCTAAATCTGATACAAAATATTTTCGCTGAATAGTTATAAAAGAAGAAGGCAATTGAGGGTTTAAACACGGTGCGGGATTCAAAGATCAACTTTAAAGACAAATTAAGGCAATACGGCTTCCATCTAAGGCGTACTACGCCTAAAACGCTCCAGATAAACGTTGGGAAATTATGTAACCAGGCATGCATTCATTGTCATGTGGATGCCGGCCCGGAAAGAACCGAAATAATGTCGGCAGAAACAGCAGATAAGATATTAAACCTCCTTGCCAATACACCGTCAATTGAGCTTGTGGATTTTACTGGCGGTGCGCCTGAGCTTAATCCGGCATTCCGTTCTCTGGTTAAACTGTTCCGTTCTCTGGGGCGTCGTATTATGGATCGATGCAATCTCACCGTACTATTTGTCAATGGCCAGGAAGATTTGGCAGAATTCTTTAAAGATAATTGCGTTGAAGTGATCGCTTCTTTACCCTGCTATTCCAGGGAAAACGTGGATAAACAGCGTGGCAGTGGTGTATTTGATAAGAGCATCGACGCACTGCGGAGGCTTAACTCCCTGGGCTATGGGCATGAAGGAAACGGATTGAGATTAGATTTAGTCTATAATCCTGGCGATGCCTTTCTTCCACCGTCTCAGGAGAAATTAGAAAAGCAGTATAAGAAAGAACTGAGTGAGCAATTTGGAATTGTCTTCAATCGCCTGTATACAATGACAAACATGCCAATCAGACGATGGGAGAAATACCTTGAACGTACGGGACAGGTTGAATACTACAGGGAACTTCTTGTTAACGCATTTAATCCGCAGACAGTAGACAGTTTGATGTGCAGGACGCTCATTTCTGTTGGTTGGGACGGTCAGCTTTATGACTGCGATTTTAATCAAATGCTCGAAATCCCGATCGGGGGTCGTCGCAGGACAATATGGGATATTGAATCTTTCGATGAATTCAATGACGGTATAATTACAACAGGTGTACACTGCTTTGGTTGTACTGCAGAAGCCGGAAGCAGTTGCGGAGGGTCACTATTAATGGTATAAAGACATAAAATGTACGATACGCTCATGGTAGCCGCAACCTTTAGAGCTTGCCCTGAGCGAATCGAAGGGCGTAGCAAACCCACCGGTTGAATTTCTATAATTTATGAAAGAGGTACGGAGTTATGATGATAGAACGAGCGGTTTTAAATCGTTATAGTACCGCTGCATCACAAAGGGAAGAATCTCTTTGTTGCCCTGTTGTGTATAATTCAAAGTATCTGGAAGTCATTCCCCAGGAAGTGTTAGAACGAGATTATGGCTGTGGTGATCCTTCACAATATGTACGCGAGGGAGAAATAGTCCTCGATTTGGGCTCAGGCGGTGGAAAAATCTGTTTCATTGCAAGTCAGGTGGTTGGTCCATCCGGGCGGGTAATTGGGATTGACATGAACGATGAGATGCTTGCGCTTGCCCGCAAGGCAAATAGTGAGGTCTCGAAACGCCTGGGATATGCCAACGTCGAGTTTCGCAAGGGAAAGATACAGGATTTGCGTATCGATAGAGATATGCTTGATGAATGGTTGAAAAGACATCCTGTAAAAAATGAATCTGACCTTGCTCTGTTGGAGTCATATATAAAACAGATCAGTGAAATATCTCCCATGATCCCGGATGAAGCAGTTGACGTTGTGATCAGTAATTGTGTCTTAAATCTGGTGAACCACAACGACAAAACCATGCTTTTCCAAGAGATTTATCGGGTACTTAAGCGGGGCGGACGTGCCGCCATCAGTGACATTGTATCAGACGAACCAGTGCCATTGGAGCTTCAGCAGGATCCAGAACTGTGGAGTGGATGTATCTCGGGTGCACTTCAGGAGTACGAATTCCTGAAGGCATTTGAGGATGCCGGATTTTATGGAATTACCATTGCCAAACGCGATGAAAGGCCGTGGCGAACGGTTCGAGGCATCGAGTTCCGAAGCATCACGGTACTAGCATACAAGGGAAAAGAAGGGCCATGCTGGGACCATAAAGAGGCGGTTGTGTATAAAGGGCCGTTTCAGGAAATTACCGATGATGACGGCCACCGGTATCGTCGCGGGATGCGTGTATCTGTTTGCAGAAAGACATTCAATATTTTGTGCCGCGAGCCATATGCAAATCACTTTGATTTCATAAGCCCCCAGAAGGAAGTCCCGGAAGAAAAGGCACAACCCTTTCCATGCACAAAGGAAATGCTTGTCAGATCTCCACGAGAAACAAAAGGTGAGGGATACAGCATGACAAATGAAGGCTATTCCCCTGGTTGCAAACCAGGGACTTGCTGTTGAAATAGAATGAAGAATAATTGATATTCAGAGATTTCTAAATTTTCGTCTCAACGATGCCATAACCTTTCGTGACGGCAGTATAACTCAGGTAAAAAGGCAAAATGCACTGGATGTCGCAAACCTCAGCCTTGAGACCATAAAGGATGGCGGACAAGCCCTCATTTTTGCAAATACAAGGAAATCAACAGAGTCTGTTGCACATAAGGTTGCATCAGATGTTGCAAAATTCATAAATGAACGGGAAAGAGCATCTCTGAAGACACTTTCAGAACAAATCATAGGAGTATCCCCGGAACCGACCCGCCTCTGCAGGAAACTCGCCGAATGTGTGAGCCATGGTATTGCTTTCCATCATGCAGGTATTATCATGGCGCAAAGGAAGATCGTGGAAGATGCCTTCAGGGCCAATACGATAAAGATCGTGACTGCCACCACGACTCTGGCGATGGGACTAAATCTTCCATCGAGGAGGGTTATTATCAGGGATTGGTGGAGATACGAATCCGGCTTCGGAATGCAACCCATACCCATTATGGAGATAAAGCAGATGTCAGGAAGGGCAGGAAGACCGGGGTTTGATCCATATGGAGAAGCCGTCGTTATTGCCAGAAACAAGCGGGAACTAATGGATTTCCTCCGGAATACATTTTTTGGCCATCAGAGGGGCACTGGCTCCCTTGCATCCATAACAAACAAGATTGTTGGCTTCCTCAAAGACGAGGAGATGGTCTCTGAGAAAAGGGGTCTTATTGCCACGCGGTTTGGCCGCCGCGTCTCAGACCTTTACATAGACCCTCTGACAGGAGTAATCATAAGAGACGCCTTACGTCAGCCAGGAGAGAAGGAGACTTTTGTGCTCTTCCATATGATAGCCCACACACCGGACATGATGACGATTAGATTAAGGAAAAAAGATTACGAAGAGATGTTTGATGTGTATCATGCCCATGCAGATGGGCTTTTAATCCCTAAAGACGAGAAATATCCATCAGATGAGATCCTTTCGGAGATAAAGACGGCCTCTCTCTTGATGGAATGGATAGCTGAGGTACCGGAAGACACGATTGTTGGCCATTTTGGAGTAGGACCTGGTGATATCCGCACGCTGGTGGAACTCTCCGATTGGCTTCTTTATTCGGCGGGTGAGATAAGTAAGGTCTTTGGCCTGAAGGAAGCCGAAAAGCTGCTATCCTTTTTGAGGGTGAGGGTCTTCTACGGTATTAAGGAAGAACTCCTTCAGCTCGTGTCCCTTAGAGGCATAGGAATGGTGAGGGCAAGGCATCTCTATCATGCGGGATACAAGACGTTGGAGGATATTAAAGGCGCGGCAGTTGAGGATCTTGTAAAGATACCAACCATCGGAAAGGCCATTGCAGAAAATATAAAAAACCAGGTTCAATTCCAATAATTAGAATATTTCAGTTACCCACGAAATATGCGAAACATACGAAATCACTTTCGTGTACTTTAGCGTTATTCGTGGGTTCTTTTAAAACAAAAATATCCTTGACCTTTGTAAGACGTGGGGTATAGTATTTCCTGGGTGGATGATCACCGGCCCGAATACCAGGAACGAGGTTGAGAAATCCTGGGGCGTCAGGACATAGGCCATAGAGCCTCTCAGAATCCTGTTCGCAGGAGCGCCATACCTCCTTGTGACATCCACCCTAAGATTTATTTTTAAAAGTTTGGCATGAATAGTCTCAGTTGTTGGGTTTCTCTTTACTCAACCCAACCTACGAAGTTAGTTGTTTGAAAAACTTTTTTGTATGCTCTATATATGGACTGGCAACAATTAATTTCAAAAAAAAGAATACATAGCGGTGAGGGTCCAAAAAAGGGAACAAATGACCCAAGAAGTGAGTTTGAAAGAGATTTTGATAGAATTTCATTCTCATATCCTTTTCGAAGACTGCAGGATAAAACCCAGACTATCCCTTTGCCAAAGTATGATTTTATTCACACGAGACTTACTCATAGTTTAGAAACTTCAAGTGTAGGAAGGTCATTGGGTAGAATCGTAGGTAAATATATAATCAATAATTATAACTTGAAAGACATTAATGAACATGATTTTGGTGCGATCGTCTCATCTGCTTGTCTGGCTCATGATATTGGAAATCCACCTTTCGGACATGCTGAAGAAAAAGCTATGTCGGATTTTTTTAGAACTACTGGCTCGCATATAAAAGCTGAGCTAAATGATAAGAATGGCGATGTAGATAAGCTATGGAATGATTTCGTTGATGTCGAAGGGAATGCCCTTGGATTTCATACAATCACAAAAAAGCATTATCGAGGTTTTGATTTAACTTTAACAGCACTTGCAGCTTTTACAAAGTATACAAGAGAATCGAAAATAAATAACATAAATACTGCTCGGGTAAGTCAAAAGAAATATGGTTTCTTTTATGCCGATCGTGAAATTTTTAAAAACATAGCAGATGAATTAGGCTTACGCTCTTTAAGTGAAAATAAGGACGATTATACGTGGTGCAGGCATCCACTAGCTTTTTTAACTGAAGCCGCTGATGATATTTGCTATAGATTAATTGATTTTGAAGATGGTGTGAGAGCAGGTTGCATTGATTTTGAAAAAGCTGAAGAATTGTTGAATGAAATATCAGGCCTTGATCTACAAGATAGATTTTATAAAGAATTATCTAGTGATAATGAGCGTTTAGGTTATTTAAGAGGCAAGGCAATCTTTAATATGATTTATGATGTTGCAGATATATTCAAAAAAAACGAGAAAGGTATATTACGTGGGGATTTTGATAAGGCTTTGATTGAAGATTCAAAATACAAAAAAGATACAATAAGCAAAATTGCAGACGAAGTTAGAAAAAAGGTTTATGAATCTGCCTCAGTTTTAGAATTGGAGGCTACAGGCTTTGAAGTGCTTGGTGGTTTACTTCATTATTTTATAGGAAGTGGAGATTCTAAGAAAAATGAAAGGCTTTCACGTAAATCGTTTCATTGGCAAAAAATTAACGAGCTGTTACCTGAACAATTCAAGAGTACAAAAAATGAAAATTTATATAATGATATTTTGAATATTATAGATTATGTTGCTGGTATGTCTGATTCATATGCTATAAAAGTTTATAGAAAATTAAAATGAATTGAAATTGGATAATATGACTGTAAAGTATGTAGGATGGGTTAAACGAAGTGAACCCATCAATAATAAATACCCATTTCTATTTTAAGATGTGTTGGGTATGCTACGTACCTTCGACAAGCTCTGTACAGGCTTCACCCAACCTACGGTGAATAAATCGAATGGTATATCGCCGAGCATAGTATCCTGGAGGTTGTTACTTTTTCACGGTGATTACTCATGACAGAAAGCCAATTTTCACAATACCCGATAACATTTCCCGTTTACGAACGGCCTTTTCCCACATTAAACGTAATCGTCCTTTTATAATTGATGGAATCGTGGTGTTACCAGATCATTTACATTGCATCTGGCGGTTACCTGAGGATGATAGTGATTTCGCAACATGATGGAGATTGATTAAACATTACTTTAGCCGATCTTGTTCAGGTATCGAAGAAATTTTGAATCAAGCAAGGCAAACCAAAAAAGAAAGAGGTGTTTGGCAAAGGCGATATTGGGAACATCTCATAAGGAATGAACAGGATTGGCGCAAGCACATGGATTATATCCATTATAATCCGGTGAAACACGGTTTTGCAGAAATACCGATTCAATGGCCGTACAGTTCCTTTAAGCATTGTGTTGAAAAGGGATGGTATCAATCAGACTGGGGAAGTATCGAACCCAATACATGCAACGGAATGAATTTGGAATAAATTTATAATGGGTCTGCTCCGCTTGACCCATCCTACTGAACTTGTCGCTGGTGAAACTATCGAACAAATTCTTGACGCCCATCCCCGTCTTACCCGCGACGCCATTCAAGCAGCCATGTCATTTGCTGCTGATTCATTAAGGGATGAGGTAGTTTATCCAATCGTAAATGATGAGGGGAGTTTATAAAGGGTCTCGTCATGGAATCGTCTGAAAAATTATTTATCATGCGCAGATATCCGTTTATTACTATATTTCTTGTCCTGATTGTTTCTTTGCCAATCTGCTTTGGACAGGATAGAAAATCAGATGGTCAATTATTGGTAAGCAGATACCTGGGAAGCACCAGTGCAGGTGAAAGGGAGGAGATACTTAAGAAACTGGAGGATTTAGGGGCAAGTTTTGATGAGGTTAGAGAATGGATTCGTATCCCGGAGAACTACACGTCTCAGCAGTCGGGTATACATAGGGAACTGGCACCTGTTGGTGAAAAGAAGGGGGAATACTTCGCCTATATACCACCTACTTACGTGCCTGACAGATCCTGGCCTGTTGTACTGGCATTGCACGGAGTGGGTGGCAGTGGTTACGGGCAGGTAATGGCATGGTTAAAGTCATCTGCTCGCAAGGATGAATTTATCTTCGTGGCTCCTACATATGGTTCCGGGCTGTGGTGGAAGGAAGAGCCAGAAAGATTTGTACTTTCAGTACTCAAAAAGGTTAAACAGGATTACCATGTTGACACAAATAGAGTCTATCTGACAGGGTTTTCAAGTGGTGGCCATGGTGTGTGGTATCTCGCCATTCGTTATCCTTCACTCTTTGCGGCTATAAATCCTGTTGCCGGTGAATGCCCGCTACCTTCCCTGCTGGTAAACTTGATACAAGTGCCTGTCTTTATCATACATGGAGACAGGGATACCGTCATCCCGGTA
This sequence comes from Candidatus Brocadia sp., assembly GCA_021646415.1. Lineage (NCBI taxonomy): Bacteria > Pseudomonadati > Planctomycetota > Candidatus Brocadiia > Candidatus Brocadiales > Candidatus Brocadiaceae > Candidatus Brocadia > Candidatus Brocadia sp. The sequence continues at coordinate 68,981 of SOEU01000007.1, read as the reverse complement.
GAGGCCGCAAGGGACGCGAATTCGAGGCTGGAAAGGCTTGGCTATAACGTTGTTTATAAAGAATTGCCTGAGCTGAAGCATCAGTTTCCTGTGAATGAAACAGACCAGATTCTTGCCTGGTTCCATTCTCATAAAAGATCACTCTACCCGAAGAGTGTGAAATATTCCACGGATTCTCCAAAATATCCCGTTTCCTACTGGGTTGAGATAACAGAATTTTCCCAATTGGTGGGACAGGTTTCAGGGGTTTACAAGGATGTTTTTGGACATCTGATGAAGTCTGAAGGATTATCTGAGACGGCAACCATTGAGGCGGATATAAGAAAGGACAATGAGGTTTCTCTGACTACTCGCGGGGTCAACGCCCTGCGCCTGTATTTGGAAGAAGAACTTGTAGACATGGAAAAACCCTTGCATGTATCGATAAATGGTAATGCCGTATATTCCGGAAAGATAGAAAGGAGTATGCGGACTATCCTCGATGCGGTAAAAAAACGGAACGACCGGGAGGCATTGTTCTCTGCATATCTGGACCTGAAAGTCCCATCCAATGACTAATGAACTATTGGGTTTCGCATAAAGAAATATTCTTCACCTAAAGTAATTCACCGATTATTCGCTTGGCTTCGTCCGGATCTAATTTTGGTACTTTCAGCAACTGAAGATTTTCCTGTACATGTTTAACGGTCTTCATACCTACCAGTGAGGTTGTTACGCCACGCAATGAACGAACAAGCTGGATTGCACGACGAGCCGTACTATTGCCAAGATTATCGAGCGCCAGAAATGAGAATAGCTTGCTGTTCTTCAGCGCTTGTGTTTGTAATAGGGTTGCACTGGACATGACAAAAAGCCCCATCTCTTTGGCAACGTCAAGGAGGGTAACCCATTTGCCGTGAAGTTCCTGATTCTCCAGTATTGCAGCCTCCGGCATATAAATATTTATGGGTAGTTGAATAATCCGGAAGTGATGCTGTAACCCTCCCGTGACTGCTTCAGCCGCCTGAATCACGCGATGGAGAGAGAGTCTGTTCGGGTCATAAGCATCTAAACGGTACCCATCCCAGGTCGCTGTGCCATACATGCGGATACGTCCATCCCGTACAAACCCCTCCAAAACCCCGAATGCCCTAGAAAGCCGCTGATAAAATTCGTTGGCTGACAATTCCGAGAGTTGTATTTCAGGATTATGGATATAATATATGTCGATGTATTCCAGTCCCAGATTTTCCAGACTCATCAAAACACATTCACGAATAAATTCAGGCTTTAGAGAATGGCATCCCTCAACAATGTCTTTCTCATTGAGAATACCTTTCTTTAAGAAGCGATTCTGAAAAACTTCCGAAGGTTTTTCCCCGGATTCAATGTCCCACGGAATAAAGCCGCCTTTGGTTGCTACAATAAGTTTTTCTCGAATTTCCGGATGTTTTTCCATCAGCCTTCGCACAGCCCGGCCGACAACCCGTTCGCTCTTCATTTCCCTGTAATTTATCGCGGTGTCGATGACATTACACCCTTGTTCAACCGCTTCGATAATTGCGTCAAGGTATAGTGCATCCGTCTTATCATCTATTTTGCCCAGATAAGTACCAATACCTATAGTGGAGGCATGAAGAGTCATGTTGTCGTGTGAAATACCAGACCGTGGCATAAATAATAAATCCTTTCGGGTTTTGTTTGTTATTTTTTTGCTTCTGCTTTCTATCTAGACCAAAAGCCTTGCTGCCATTGCGATGACACAAATAGTAAGCATGAGCCTGATAAACCGTTCACCCCTGGTAACTGACAGATGGCTGCCGATCCAGCCACCGAGGCCGTTACCGGCAGCTAAAGCCAGACCAATCGGCCAATGTATTTTATTATGAAACACAAACACAAGCAACGCGAAGAATGCATTGATACCGACGATAAACACCTTGTGGCTATTGGTCTCCACAAGGTTTAAACCACACATCATGGTTAGGACTGCGATGATCATGAAGCCAATGCCTGCCTGAATAAACCCACCGTAGATCCCAATAAAAAAGAAAGTAATCATCAGCACTATGCGACGGTTCCTGCTTGCATTGATCACACCTCCATTATACTGGATGGTGCCATAACGCCTTCGGATCGGATTCCACAAGATAATTCCAAGAACGAATAACATTATAATGGCCAGTATTCTTTTAAACAAAAGATCGGATACATGTACAGCGGTCTGAGCGCCAACAATGGCTCCCACAAGTGTAGGTACTGACAAGAGAAGACTTAATTTAAAATTCGAAACACCCTTCCTTTTAAAACCAGTGACTGCAAATATGCTTTGAACTGTAATGGCCAAACGGTTGGTTCCATTAGCCACAGCCGTTGGCAGACCAAGAAAAATAAGTATTGGCAGAGAAAGGAGCGAACCACCACCTGCAAGGGTATTGATAAAGCCGGCTATGACGCCAACGGTAAAGATAAGAGGAATTTGCCATGTTTCCATATAGTAATATTATAGTATGAGAGTATAAAAAGTTTTACTTAACACCGATATAAAACTAACGTCACTGTAAAATTATAATTGAGGGGAGAATCGTCACAAAAGAGGGTTATTCCTATGTATTCCTTCGGTCTTAAGGTTTCTTGACTGTTTTATAATAACTACACTTCCTCCAGTTCCGCCTTTAATGCTTCAGCGGACTGGATGCGATTACTGGGGTTTTCCTCAAGGAGTCCCAGGATGACCCTGTTCAATTTATCCGGGATGGCATTATTGATTTCTTGTGGGATGATATTTGCCTCTTGCCATAGTTTCCCCGTCGTTACCTGATACAAGATCAAGCCGACGGAATAGAGGTCAGAGACGGCGTTCATCCGGACTTTTTTTAGTACGGACTTTTCGTCCTCTCCGTTGCGTAATAATCGAATCATCTGTTTTTGTTCTGGTGAGGCATATTCCTTGCTCATACCGCAGATAATTTCTCCGGTTTTAATTGTGCATTCGAGGTCTATCAGTGCCATTGCACCCGTGGTGGGGTTTAAAATGAGGTGGCCGGGTTTGATATCTGAATGAATGTATCCTTTGGAATGCATGTGTTGCAATGGTAATGTGGCGCTGGAAAAATAGTGAATTGTGTGTTCAATTTCGTGTTGATCCGGCAAACCTCTTTTCTTGTAATATTCAACGACATCTTCTCCCTCGAAGTGTGTCATAATAAGATAATTTTGAACAAGCACGGATTTTTCATCCTTGTACATGACGGCATTTCCTTCTGCATACCGGAGGGGGATCTGGGGGTGTGAAAAGAGGGGAAGTATCTTGTATTCTCTGGTATAATTATTGGCAGGGGAGTATTTCATGCCCCACTGGTTCTCTTTGAATTCAGGGTTGCAGAGGATGGCATAATTTGCCCGATGTCCCGGCGCAATCTTGAATTCCTTGAAAGAATATTTGTCGATAGAATACATGTTTGACTTCCTCATCGGTGCAGGTTAGGCACGGACAAACAAGTTTGTCCGTGCCACCCTTTACTATTGAAATTCCCATATATAAATTTATAACCACCCTCATTCCCCTCCTTCGCAAGGTGGGGATCAGGGGAGGTCTTCCACCAAGTATTAATAAAATTATTTTCCCGTTATATCCCTGAATACACAAAGGACCTTGATCGGTTTACCGTTGTCGTCGCACACAAGATTACATGTACTTTCCGAAAGGAAGCGTTCTCCATTTTTTTTCTTGCAATAAGAAATAAAATCTCGCCATACCCCTTTCTTTTTTAACGTCTCAAGTGATTCTCTTCGATCATCAGGATTTACATAAGTATCCTTTACCCGTGTTCCGATCACTTCTTCGGGTGAACTGTAACCAAGCATTTCTGCACCTGCCTGATTGATCCAGGTAAATACCCCCTCTTCGGCTGGTTCACATTGATAGATTCCTTCTTTTAGTGATTTCAGCAACTGCCGGTGATGGAGTTCTGATTCCTGTAGCTCCATCTCTAATCTTTTCCGTTCGGTGATGTCTCTAAATATTCCATCAATACGAATGGGGTTTCCGTTTTCATCAGTTACCAGATTGGATGTCCGTTCCATGTAAAACAGTTCTCCATTTTTTCTCTTGCATAACGATGTAAAACTCTTCCATATTCCTTTTTTGGCAAGTATTTCAACAACCTTCCTGCGGTCTTCGGGATTCACATAGATATCCTTTACCTTCATCCCTATTACCTCTTCCGGGGACTTGTAGCCAAGTATTTCAGTGCCTGCCTTGTTTATGCTAATAAATATCCCGTCCTCAGTCGGCTCGGATTGATATACTCCTTCCTTCACGGAGTTAAACAACTCTCTATACCGCTTTTCAGAGTTCGCTAAAGCCTTTGTCTTCTCTTCCAGACACGTTGTCATCGTGTTAAAGGATTTTGCTAATATCCCAATCTCATCTTTCCTCGGGATGTCTACCCGTTGTGTTAAATCTCCTGATGCAATTTTTTCGGTAACTTCGGTCAGTTTAATGATAGGTATCGAAGCCTTTTTGCCAATAAAATACGCTATGATTACTATAGGAAATGCAATTATTATCAACACTGAACTTACAATATAATTGAGATTGTACGCTGCTCCATAACCTTCTTCCCTGTCGATTTCTGCTATGACACCCCAATTAAACTCAGGTAACCAGCGCCATGCACCCAATACCGCTATTCCCCGGTAATCTTTGTAGCCTTTTGCATCAAACCCATTATTACCGGTGACACACTGTTTCACACCATGGGTTAATTCGCCAGTTTCCCGGCTGACCAACCTTAATTCCAGGGCACACCTTTTTTTTATCAGCCCCATATCTTTTAAATCCTGAGCAAACCTTGACTCCGTTATCATATATCCGTCTTTGTTCACCAGATACGTTTCACCGGTCTTTCCCAATTTTAGGCTCAACATCAGGCCGTTCAGTGCCTTCACATCTACCCGGATGGCAACGACACCGGCTACAACCCCATACCTGTCTCTTAATGGCGTTGAAACAAACATGGTCGGCATGCCCGCTTCTTTTTCCCCAAATTCATTTGTTAACGGGACTTCAGATGGAATAATACCCGATACAAATGTATATCCTTGAACCGCCCGTTTGAAGAAGTCCATTTGTGAAATATCGTTTCCCACACCTTCTTCTGCTGTTGCAACTGTTACCAATCCTTTCTTATTACTTATCAAAATACCCTTGTAACCATGCTTTTTCCTCACGACCTCCAAGTAATGAACGATATCGGGATAATCTGTGTCTTCTTTGGTAATCTCTGCGCATTTGATCATAAACGGATTCTCTGCAATTACGCCAACATTCTTTATTCTCTCATCCATCCAATTCGTCACTAATTCAGCCTGTTTATGTCCAATACCATCAAGGTTTCGTATAAGCACTTCCTGAAGATCGGTCTGTACCCTTGGATATGCAATAATTCGCAACAAAACGAACGGCAGCAATGTAAATGCAATGAGTAAAAAAATGAGCCGACTTTTAATCGAGGTGTACATTTTTTTTTCTCCTTAATGAAACAGAATTTACGCACCCAGTATACCTGCTGACTTATGGAGAGTAAATCAAAAATAATTTTCTGCTTGCTTTTATAGTAAATTGATAATTATTATGATGAAAAGAAACTTCATTATAAATAACAGTCGCTTCATTCACTAAGCATGCGTAAAACTATCTTCTTTAAAAAAAGCCTTCAAAGTATTTTGGTGATATGGTTTCTCATATGTATATTACCAGGCGATTGTTTCTTACTGGGGTGTGGAGAAAACGATTTGTTGCATTGTGCAGAAAAGGAATCAGTTATTTTATCCCATAATGATGCTCAATCTCCCTTTTCAATGGATGATCACCATTGTCCGCATTGTTGTCTCCTGTGTACCCACAATTTAGCCATGGGATTATTACAAAACACCTCGTTATTTCTCAATAGTCCATCCAGTTGGTTTCAATCCCTTCATTTTAATCATTTCAAAAGCATTTTCCATACTATCATTTATCATCCACCGCGTTTAGTCGCGTAATCCATTCTGTAAGTATCAACATCTCACAATACCGTAGTAGTTCACTACAGAAAAGATAGGGAATACCCCTGAAATAGATGCAATTGGGTAGCTACGGCTTTCGTCATTCGTCTGAGACTCCGGCGTGAACTTGTCCGAACGCCTACGCCGAAGACTCACGACAAAGCCTGTGTAATGGGGGCAGCCTTCTACTCGCTTCAGAGCAAACTCTGCTCTCGGTGCAATCCCGTGCAAATCCGTGGTGAACATTACACAATACTTGGTTTATCGAGAAAGGTTATGATATGTATACGCATGTTACTTTTAATCACCGTCTTCAAAGATACGGATTTATTTCTTTAATTGTTATAGCTTGCCTACTGATTGATTTACCATATTTTTGGAGAATAGCCATTGGAAGCGAATTCCCGATTAAAGCTGAGGATAAAAATACTCAATCGGTGAATAAAATGATTTCGCTTGCAGAAGCTATTCATGGCGCTGTTGAAAGAAATCCACAATTGCAATCGACAAGGGATCAGGTAGATGTAGCCGCTGGGGCATTAAGGCAGTCAAAATTGTACCCGAATCCTGTCTTAGAACTTTTGGCAGACCAAATGCCTACTACTGAGATTGGGCTGAATCAAAGCCAAAACCTGGTTGCCGTAACTCAGCCCATCATCACGGGTGGTAAGAGGGGACTGGGAATCAAGATCAGTGAAAAATCAAAAGAAAAAAACGAGTTCGAACGCGATGCCGTTTTATTGAATGTCATCGCCGACACAAAGAAGGCGTTTTGTAAGGTTATAGGAGATCAGGAAGGGTTAGCTATAGCCAGGGAAACAGAAAAAATTGCGAGCAGTATTTATAAGAGTGAGAAACTCAGATTTGAGGCGGGTGAAGTGGCTATTACGAATGTCATTAGGGCAGAAGTAGAATCGTCAAAGGCAAGAAATTCTGTATCCAATGCAGAAGGCAATCTGCAAAATTCGATAAAGGAGTTACAAACGGTGATGGGAGTTCCGGAAGAAACAATTAATGGTGTAACAGGAAAACTTCTAACAAGACCTGTGGAGTTGTCACTTCATGATCTTGAACTAAAGATGGAGAATAATCAACCATTCCTTAAGGCATCAAAGAAGAATATTGAAATGGCAGACACACAGTTAATGTTAGAAAAAAGACAGGTTATACCTGATATCAATGTATCGGCGGGCTATCAAAGGCTCACAGCGGAGAACATAGACACTGTGAAGATGTCTGTTGAAATACCGGCTCCCTTTTTTAATCGAAACCAGGGCAACATACAGAAGGGTAAGGCCCTTGCAAGAAAGGCGAAGAGTGAGAACCTGTCGGTTTACAATGATCTGTTATTTCAGTTAAGAAGAAATTTCAATTCATACAATGTGGAACGGAAGCGTGTCATTGAATTTAGGGATAAGATTCTGCCAAAGGCAGAAGAATCCCTTAAGTTAATTACAAGGGGATACAAAGAAGGTGAGTTTAATTATATAGACTTGCTTGATGCCCAGAGGACATGGGCAGAAACAAGGATTTCCTATATTGAATCCCTAAAAAGTTTAAACCAGTTCATTGCAGATATTGAAAGGCTGGCGGTGACGAAAATAGGGGGACAATGATGGTGGCAAAAGATTTGTCGTAATGGTTTACCGTAAAGACGCAAAAAACGCAGAGGAATATCTGAAAGAAGAAAATAAACTTCCAACTTGTTCTAAAACCATGTCCTCATGGAACTGGGGGTCATTTTGGAACGCAATAGTAGGGAAACGCTATTGCGGGGGTAAGGTGCATCTGTACCTTCCCCCTTGAAGAATAATTATCGTACCTCGTGACAGAAAAGGTCTCCAATGGAATAGGAGTTGAAAATGGAAAAGATTGAAATTGCCAGGTCAATTTTCTTCTTTATTCTTGCCGGATTCTGCGAAATTGGCGGAGGATACCTGGTATGGCTCTGGCTAAGAGAGGGTAAGAGTATTTGGTTCGGTTTATCCGGTGCGATCGTGTTGATTATCTATGGAATTATACCAACATTCCAGCCTGCAAATTTTGGCCGTGTCTATGCTGCCTATGGTGGCATCTTCATTGTTCTCTCTATTCTGTGGGGTTGGCAGGTTGACAAGACTGCCCCGGACAAATTTGATCTGATTGGCGGTCTTATTGCCCTCATTGGTGTAATTATCATCATGTACTGGCCAAGGGGATAATTTTGATAGGCAGGGAATGTTACAGACAAACTCGTTTGTCTGTGCTTGTTTTCCCTATGCGAAACATGGCGGGTAAGAATAAGCAAGGGTGTTCAACTAGCGTATTACAAATTACCCTAAACGAAAAATCTATCAAACGAAAGGGCACGTTATGAAAAAGTGGTTTGCGTGCATACTGTTTGTTTCTTTGCCATGTGGTTGTGCAGAAGCTCCACATGCCGGACATGGCCAGGAAATGACGCTTTATGAGATAAAAAAGCAACATCCTTATTTGTGGGTTGAAAAGCACCACGTTTATTTATCAGAGCAGCAAATGAATGAATTAACCCGGCAGGGCATTGAAATTGGTGAAGGTGAAAGGACCGTTGTCTATTATTCCATGACTACAAGACGCGGTCGGAGTGAGGTAGAAAAGGCGTTCCCGGTTAGAGGTGAGGGAGAGCATGGGCCCTTTGAACTTATTGTCGATATTGAACGCACTATTGCAATCCAAGAAATTCACATTGTTAAAAATCCTGCAGACCGCGATGGAAATCCTGTTATCGATAACGATTTCATTGAACAATTTATTGGAAAGGACGTAACATCTTCTTTCGAGGTCATAAAAGGTTCTGAAGATGTATTCACAACCCCAACTAAAATCAGATCGATCAGAAATGCACCTATCACCTCTGAAAGAATTGCAAAGGAATTGAGAAAATGTCTGGCCGTGGCCAAGATACTTAAGCGTGACTACCCCATTTGGAGTGTAGAACAATGACAGAAGATATAGTTGAAACCTATAAACTGATTGTTGAGGGAATGGATTGTCAGGATGAGGTAAATATCATCGAAAAGAAGTTAAGATCCCTTGCTGGCATAAAAGACTTCCAGATTTATCTTGCCACTCAGGGCGTAAAAGTCATTTATGACCCTTCATTAATTTCGATACAGCAAATCATCAAGAGTGTTGCTGAAACGGGGATGAAGGCATCGGTTGTTAGGGAAGCCATGGCAAAAATCACCTGGTGGAAGGAGAAGAGGATTATAGCCCTTTCAGCGTGCGGCCTTTTTACCTTAGTAGCCTTTGTATTGGAAAAACTTGAATGGAAGGGGATGATAACTATTATCCTTCACAGTTTGGCCATTGTTATTGGTGGTTATTATCCTGCAAAGATGGCATTCAACGCCTTAAAGACACTGACCCTCAATATCCGAACCTTAATGGTTACTGGGGCTATTGGGGCTGTAGCGCTCGGATTATGGGAGGAGGCTTCCATGCTGGTCTTTATATACCTGTTGGGCGACGTCTTAGAAATCTATACCGTAAGCAAATCAAGGGGTGCTATACGGATGCTCATGGAACTGACACCAAAAGAAGCGCTGGTCAGGAGAGATGGGAAGGAAATGATTTTGCCCGTAGAAGAGGTAGAAATCTCTGACAGTATCATCATACGGCCAGCTGAAAAAATACCCCTGGATGGAAAGATAATAAAAGGCTACTCCGGCATCGATCAATCTCCCATTACCGGTGAATCGATCCCTGTAGAAAAGAAGGAGGGAGATGATGTCTTTGCAGGTACACTAAATCAAAGGGGTGTCCTGGAAGTGATGGTAACGAAATTATCGAAGGATACCACCCTTGCGAAGATTATTCATTCAGTAGAAGAGGCCCAGGCAAGAAAATCCAGCTATCAGCGCTTTGGCGAAAAGTTTGGAAAATATTATACCCCTGTAATGTTTGCCCTGGCCTTCGTTGTGGCGGTAGTTCCTCCCTTGCTGTGGGTAGGATTTTCTTACTGGTTCTATAGGGGACTCGTGGTTTTGGTTGTGTCGTGTTCTTGTGGTATTGCCCTCTCGGTTCCGGTTACAATAGTTGCAGCTATTGGGAATGCGGCTCGGCATGGCATATTGGTAAAGGGTGGAGTATTTCTCGAGATTGCAGCAAAACTGAAGGCCATCGCCTTTGATAAAACCGGAACTGTTACCATTGGTAAACCTTCTGTTATTGATATCATACCTTTGAATAATCAGACAAAAGAAAAAATACTACAACTGGCTGCCAGTATCGAAAGCCGTTCCGAGCATCCCCTTGGAGAGACTATTGTAAGTCATGCAAAGGAAAGGGGATTACATCTTCAGATGGTAGATGCATTTGAGTCCTTGCTAGGGATGGGTGCAAAGGCAAAAATAGGTAACTGTGAATATTTTATTGGTAGCAAACGCCTCTTCTTGCAATTTTTAACTCCTAACGCAGCAGGCTACAACGAATTCACCTCCTCCTCTATCCCCCTCTATGAGGGGGACAAAGGGGGAGGGGAAACAGGGGTAGTAAAAAACCCGCAAAAAACAGACAAAATCCTTGCTCAAATCTCTGAGTTAGAGAATCAAGGGAAAACAGTTATATTATTGGGCTCTGAAAAGGAACTCCTGGGAATTATTGCGGTAGCTGATAGGGTCAGGGTGGAGGCCAAAAATGTCGTTCAGACCTTAAAGCATGAGGGAATCGAAAGGGTTATCATGCTGACGGGCGATAACGAGGGAACAGCCGCTGAAATTGCCAGAGAAACTGAAATCGATGAATTTTATGCTAAATTGCTTCCGGAAGATAAGGTGGAAACCGTGAAGAAACTAAAGGAAAAATATCATTGCATTGCTATGGTGGGAGACGGTGTCAACGATGCCCCCGCCATGGCAGAATCAGATGCAGGGATTGCTATGGGGGCCGCTGGCACTGATATAGCCATCGAGACCAGTGATTTTGTCCTTATGTCAGATGATCTGGCAAAGGTTCCTTATATAATCAAACTGAGTCGAAGGGCTGTGAAGATTATCCGACAAAATATCGTTATTTCTCTCCTTATCATTGCCTTTCTGGTACCAGTAGCCCTTTGTGGTTGGATTGGTCTTGTACCCGGGCTCCTGATTAACGAGATAGGCGGATTAATTGTTATAGCGAACGGACTGAGACTTTTGAGGTAATAAAACGTTAAGGAATTTCAAAAGTGCGGTTGTAGAGCGAAGAGACTCTTCGCTCTCCATTGAAAAGCAGCCGAATGCCTAATTTAAATGTATAGGAATATTTATTTTATTTACGCAGTTTTCAAGATATAGGGTAGCTGCAACCTAAAAAGGTTGCGCCATTCCCCGATAGGTTCGGGGATGGGTTTGCGCAGGCTTCGTTGTGAGTCTTCGTCGTGAGCTCAGTCGAACGATACAAGGGTGTGAAAGTTTGCTGGAACACACCCCCGACCCCTCTTTTTAGAGGGGACATGAAAAGCCGCTGCCTTTGGCAGCTTACCTAAAATGAACAGGGGGATCAATCATGGGGGACAAGAAGATATATCATACAGCTTATTTTAAGAAGATGTTGCCAATTGGTATTGCCGTCGTGGTAGGAATTGTGCTGGCAGTAATTATTTTCCGTATGAAGAAAACAACAGTTGAAGAGCCTCATGAGCATGCTGCCTTGGAACATGAGCATGAGGAAGAAAATCAGGTAAAAGGGTCTCATGGCGGCAGATTGTTGTCTGAGGGTGATTTTCAGGTTGAGATCACCATTTACGAACGTGGTGTTCCTCCCCAATTTAGAGTTTATGTATTTGATAGAGGAGAAGCAGTTAACCCTGATGAGGTGAAACTAATTATAGAATTACATAGACTCGGTGGCAGGGTGGATGTAATTAACTTTCGAACAGAAGGCGGGTATCTTTGTGGTGATAAGGTTGTTGAAGAACCGCACTCTTTTGATGTCAAGGTGTTAGCAGATTGGAAAGGTAAGACCTATCGATGGGAATATTCGCAGGTGGAAGGCAGAATCGAGCTCAGCCCCGATGCAGTACAAAACGCTGGGATCGGTATTGAGACTGCCGGTCCTGCTCAGATAAAAACCGTCCTTGAGCTTCCAGGCGAGATCGAACTCAATGCAGATAAGGTAGTGCATGTCGTACCGAGAGTCTCAGGTGTGGTAACTGAGGTATACAAAAATCTTGGCGATACGGTCAAGCATGGTGAGGTTATTACCGTTCTCGACAGTCGAGAAGTGGCGGAACTGAAGAGTGAATACATGGCCTCTGTGAAACGAGTAGAACTGGCGCGAGCAACATTTGAAAGGAAAGTACGTCTTTGGAAACAGAAGATCTCTTCAGAAAAAGACTATCTCGCCAGCCGGCAGGCATTGGCAGAAGAAGAGATAAACCTGCAAACGGCTACTCAAAAATTACTCGCATTGGGGTTTTCCCAAACTGATTTGGATAGGATTCCGGAAATGACGGGTAGGGGGCTTACACGTTATGAGTTAAAAGCCCAGTTTGACGGTATCGTTATTAAAAAGGAGGTTGCCGTGGGTGAAGCTATTAAGGAGGATGCCGATATCTTTGCCATCGCTGATTTATGTACGGTTTGGGTAGGAGTCACGGTGTACGCCAAGGACTTGAATGTGGTCAAGGTGGGACAAAACGTTACGGTAAGGTCAAAGATATTAGGTCTGGAAGCGAATGGCACGCTGACGTATCTCGGCCCACTTGTCGGTGAGCAAACACGTACTGCAAGGGGAAGAGTTGTTGTGCAAAATCCTGAAGGGCAGTGGCGTCCCGGCCTCTTTGTAACTGTCGAAGTTGTTCAGGAAGAGATATCAGTTCCAGTAGCAGTATCAGTCAATGCAATACAAACATTTCGTGATTGGTCTGTCGTTTTTGTACAATACGGCGACCTTTTTGAAGTCCGTCTATTGGAGTTAGGGCGAAACGATGGACGATGGGTGGAGGTTCTGCATGGTCTTTCTCCGGGTGAGAAATACGCTTCACGCAACAGCTTTATCCTCAAGGCCGAATTAGGTAAATCAGGGGCAACCCATGAGCATTAACTAATGGTAAATCCGAAACTCGAAACATGAAATATAAAATCCGAAATCCGAAATTAACTGCAATGAACGATGACGAAAATAACCGACATTATGATTTAGAGGAACGTACCTTTCTGTTTGCTAAAAATGTTAGGAGTTTCGTAAGGAAACTTCCTAAAACTATTGCTAATATCGAGGATGGGAAGCAACTAATAAATGCGTCAGGTTCTGTAGGAGCAAACTACATTGAAGCAAATGAATCGTTTAGTAAAAAAGATTTTATTTTTAGAATTAAAATTTGTAGAAAAGAAGCAAAAGAAAGCAGATATTGGCTAAGATTAGTTTTTGTCGCTAATAATGATGAACTTGGAAAAGAACGTGAACAGTTAGTTCAAGAAGCTACGGAATTGATGAATATCTTTGGAGCAATAATCCAAAAAAGTAAATAAAAATATCTTGTTTCGTTTCGGATTTACGCTGAGTACTTTGTGATGATCTGAACTTTTAAGAAAAGAAGGTGAAGTATGCTTGAGCGAATATTAAAATTTTCAATCCACCAACGATGGTTAGTCCTTATAGCAACAATGGCAGTTGCAGTTTTGGGTGTATACAACTATCAAAAACTTCCCATCGATGCAGTGCCTGACATTACCAATGTTCAGGTTCAGATTAATACGGAAGCGCCGGGGTACTCTCCGCTTGAGGTCGAGCAACGTATTACTTTTCCTGTTGAGACATCGATGGCTGGTATTCCCGGTTTAATGGAAACACGCTCGTTGTCACGTTACGGACTCTCACAGGTGACCGTTATTTTTCAGGACGGAACGGACATTTACTTTGCCCGTCAACTGATCAACCAACGCATACAGGAAGTCAAAGGGGATCTCCCTGCCGGCGTTGATCCTATTATGGGACCTATTGCAACTGGCCTTGGTGAGATCTTCATGTGGACTGTGGAGCCTAAAGCCGGGGCATTGAGGCAGGATGGGATGCCTTATACATCCGTTGATTTAAGGACTATTCAAGACTGGGTTATTAGACCTCAACTTCGCAATATTCCAGGTGTTACCGAAGTAAATACCATTGGCGGTTACGAGAAACAATATCATGTAACTCCATACCCTGACAAACTGATTGCCTACGGGTTGTCGTTTCATGACGTTCTTCAGGCCCTTGCCAGAAATAATGCCAATGTAGGCGCCGGGTATATCGAACACAGTGGGGAACAGTATCTGATCAGAGCCCCCGGACAAGTGATCGGCATTGAGGATATCCGGCAGATTATCATAGGAAATTACAAAGGGGTGCCCATTTATATTAAAGACGTAGCAGAGGTTTTATTAGGGAAGGAACTCCGAACCGGTGCAGCAATGGAAAACGGGAAAGAGGTTGTCCTGGGTACGGTCTTTATGCTTATGGGCGAAAATAGTCGAACAGTATCCAGAAAGGTGGCCGATAAGATGGTTGAGGTAAATCATATACTACCACCTGGTGTTATTGCCAGGACAGTTTATGACCGTACCACTCTTGTAGAAAAAACCATACATACCGTAAAGAAGAATCTGGCTGAAGGCGCCCTTCTGGTAATTGCTATTCTGTTCCTCTTTTTGGGAAATATACGAGCGGCCCTTATCACGGCTTTAGTTATACCATTATCCATGTTATTTACTGTTACCGGGATGGTAAGCAACAAGGTGAGCGCAAACCTCATGAGCCTTGGGGCATTAGACTTCGGAATCATTGTTGATGGCGCTGTAATTATCGTTGAGAATTGCATTCGCAGGTTGTCAGAGGAACAACATCGACTTGGACGGCTATTAACACGTCAGGAACGGTTCGAGGTTGTTTTTGAGGCATCAAAGGAAGTACGGAGAGCAACCATGTTTGGTGAATTGATCATTATGATCGTTTATTTACCAATCCTGAGCCTGACAGGAGTTGAGGGAAAGATGTTTTATCCCATGGCATTTACCGTGATTGTTGCCTTATTCAGTGCAATGGTTCTTTCTGTGACGTTTATTCCTGCCGCTATTGCGTTATTCTTTTCCGGAAAATTAGCAGAAAAGGAAAACTTTTTCGTGCGATGGGCCAAGAAAACCTATATCCCTGTTTTAAACCTGGCTATGAATAACCGGGGATTTGTCATAACGATAGCAAGCGTGCTTGTTGTCCTGAGTGGCCTTTTAGTGACACGGATGGGAAGTGAATTCATACCGAGTCTGGATGAAGGAGATATGGCAATCCATGCCCTCCGCATTCCGGGGACAAGCTTATCGCAGGCAGTGGAAATGCAGCAGACCCTGGAGGAGAAGATAAAAGAATTCCCCGAAGTGGATAACGTCTTTTCCAAAATTGGAACAGCCGAAATCGCGACCGATCCAATGCCTCCAAGTGTGGCCGATACATTTGTTATGCTAAAACCACGGTCAGATTGGCCGGATCCTCATAAACCAAAAGAAGATTTGATACATGAACTTGAGGAGTTTCTCGGGAAAATTCCGGGAAATAATTATGAATTTACCCAGCCGATCCAGATGCGATTCAATGAGCTTATCGCAGGGGTGAGGAGCGATGTTGCGATAAAGGTATTCGGGGATGACATGGGAGTCCTGCTTGAGACCGGGGAGAAAATCGCCGGAGTCCTTGAGAAGATACGGGGGGCATCGGATGTGAAAGTAGAGCAAGTGACAGGGCTACCGGTTCTGACTATCCACATGAACCGCAAAGAAATGGCGCGATATGGCCTTAACATTTCTGATGTGCAGGAGGTAATAGAGGTTGCGATTGGAGGGAAGAGTGCAGGGAATATTTTTGAGGGGGATCGGAGGTTTGAACTCCTGGTACGTCTGCCCGATGAGATGCGCAGTAATGTGGAGGCACTTAAGAGGTTACCGATTCCATTACCGGAGAGTGGAGGTGGATTGAATACGGGTGTATTATTAGCAGCACATTCTAAGGAAAGCAAACGACCTAGTTATATAACACTTGGCTCTATTGCAGAATTTAACATTAAACCAGGCCCCAATCAGATTAGCAGAGAAAATGGCAAACGCCGGGTCGTTGTAACGACAAACGTGCGTGGTTGCGACATAGGTTCGTTTGTCGAGGAAGCTGAAAGAAAGATTAAAGAGGATGTCAACATTCCGGTGAATTACTGGATCACCTGGGGTGGGCAATTTGAGCAACTGATGTCAGCCAAGAAACGCTTGCAAATTGTTACACCCATTGCACTTTTACTAATCTTTTTCTTGCTTTTTACAACATTTGGAACCATAAAAGACGCCCTTTTGGTCTTTACAGGCGTTCCTTTTGCCCTTACCGGGGGGATAGTTGCACTCTGGCTTAGGGGAATTCCATTATCGATTTCGGCTGGTGTCGGGTTTATAGCACTCTCCGGTGTGGCAGTGCTCAATGGACTTGTCATGATCTCATTTATCAACAAACTGCGTGCAGAGGACAATCCCCTCGACCATGCCATCCTTCAAGGTGCAATTACACGTCTGCGCCCGGTATTGATGACCGCCCTCGTTGCCTCTTTAGGGTTTCTTCCTATGGCTATGGCTACCGGAACGGGGGCAGAGGTGCAGCGCCCGCTTGCTACAGTAGTGATCGGGGGAATTCTGTCATCAACTATCCTCACATTGCTTGTACTTCCCGTACTTTATCGGGTATTTTACCGCGCGGATGAAGTTGAAGTCAGTACGGAGGACATGAATGGAAGTATCTAGGCCTAGTGCGGCGTAGCTGCAACCAAAGCAAATTTAACCACAAAATCACAAAGAATTCAAAACCTTCGGAGGATGTAAGAAGTATGATTTATGATGTATGAGGTACGATTTCACCCTCATATCTCAAAACTTCATTTTTATTGACAATAACAAGTCCGTTTGTAATAATATAAAGAATTGTATGAAACGTAGTTTTGAGGCTTAGTGACTCAATTTATATTTTAGTAGCCGCTACGATTATTCGTTGCGGCTTTTTTATTTTAAAGCAATCGTAGGTATTGGTTGTATAATATTTTGCAGTATATTTAAGGAGCGATATGACACAGTTAGTGCGAGACGATATACGGAATGTGGCAATTATTGCCCATGTAGATCACGGCAAGACCACCCTTGTGGACCAATTGCTCAAACAAAGCGGTACATTTCGGTCTAATCAGCAGATTCAAAATGTAGAAAGGATTATGGACTCTAACGACCTGGAACGTGAGCGGGGTATTACCATCCTCGCCAAAAATACCGCTATCAATTATAAAGGCGTGAAGATCAATATTATTGACACGCCGGGGCATGCCGATTTTGGTGGAGAAGTGGAACGTGTCCTCAAGATGGCCGACGGTGTCTTATTGCTGGTGGATGCAGCTGAAGGGACGATGCCCCAGACACGGTTCGTACTCCGTAAGGCCTTGAGTTACAATCTCAGGCCCCTTGTGGTTATCAATAAGATTGATAGACCCGATGCCCGTTGCTCGGAGGTATTGAATGAGGTCTTTGACCTCTTTGTTGAACTCGATGCAACCGATGAACAGTTGGATTTTACGGTGATTTATGCCAGCGGACGGGAAGGCTATGCAAAGTTGTCCCTGGAGGGCGATAATAAAGACATTACCCCGCTGCTCGACACGATTTTGCACTACGTTCCAAAACCCAGCGGTGATCCAAATGCACCATTGCAAATGCAGATAACGTCACTGGATTATAATGATTACGTAGGCCGAATTGGGATCGGTAGGGTGTTTAATGGTACAATTCATGCAAGCCAGCAGGTTACGCGGATTGACAAGAACAACCGGCATACGGTACACAGGGTGACGGAATTATTTGCCTTTACGGGATTGGGAAGGCAGTCGGTAAAATCGGCACAGGCTGGTGATATTATTGCTTTAACCGGGATTGAGGATGTCGACATCAGCGATACGATTGCCTCCGTCGAGAATCCGCAAGCTATGCAGAAAATTAGCATCGACGAACCGACACTATCTATGATATTTTCAGTGAACAATTCACCCTTCAGCGGTCAGGACGGCAAATACGTTACCAGCCGGAATCTGAGGGAAAGGCTTTATCGGGAACTTCGGTCAAATGTAGCCCTCAAAGTGGAAGATACAGAAACGCCGGATGCCTTTCGTATTTCGGGGCGTGGGCTCTTGCATCTCTCTGTGTTAATTGAAAACATGCGTCGTGAAGGATATGAGTTGCAGGTCTCTAAACCTAAGGTGATTTTTAAGCAGCTGGAGGGGGAAAAAGCGGAACCAGTGGAATATGTCGTAATCGATGTACCAAAAGAATATGAAGGCCAGGTGATCTCTATGATGGGGGCACGAAAGGGGGAAATGCTCAGTATGGATACCGATAAGGACATCACCCACTTTGAGTTTAAAGTGCCTTCCCGGGGTCTGATCGGCCTGAGGAACCGTCTCTTAAGCTCTACCCGCGGAGAAGCAGTGATGTACCATAATTTTTATGACTACGAACCTTACAAAGGTGACATTGCCCATCGCATACAGGGCGTGCTCATTTCCATGGCCGCAGGTGAGGCAACTGCTTATGCCCTGGATGGATTACAGGACAGGGGTATAATGTTTGTAAAACCTGGTGATCGTGTGTATGAGGGGATGATCGTGGGTGAACACTGTGAGCAGAATGATATTACGGTGAATGTCATCAGGGCAAAAAAGGCCACGAATATTCGTAGTGCGACGGCTGACAAAGGGATCAAACTCCCTCCTCCCAGAGAATTCTCGCTGGAGATGGCCCTTGAGTATATCGAAGACGATGAATTAGTGGAGATTACTCCAAAAACATTCCGATTGAGAAAGAAACTCCTTACCGAGAACGAACGGAGAATTACCCGCAGACAACAAACCCTTGAATCTGTTGAGACATCCACAGAAAAGCCATAGGGTGGTATTTTATAAATTTCTTGTAAGGTTAAAATTCCTTGTGTAAAGCGAATTTTGTAACTATCCGGGAAGAAACAAAAAAGCAGGCTCTGGAGCCTGCTTTTTTGTTGTATATCCAAGAGGGGAATGATTTATTTATTGACGACGTTCTTGAAGTCCTGTCCCGCAGTAAATTTTACCGTTTTGCTGGCCTTGATGTTAATCACAGCGCCCGTCTGCGGATTGCGCCCTTTCCGTGCCTTTCTGGTCCTTACAGAAAAGGTACCGAAGCCAATTAAGCGAACCTCCTTGGTCTTCTTAACACCATTCTTTATGCCATTTAACACGGCATTTACAGCCATTTCCCCGCAAGCCTTTGACATCTCACACTCTTTTGCTACAATTTCAACTAATTCCTGTTTATTCATCCAACAACCTCCTTTCGATAAAATGGTTTAATAAAGGGTGTTAAATTCGGGGTTAGAATACATTAAACGGACTTCTGAATCAAGTATTTTCTGGATTTTTTTTGAAAATAATATCTCCACGATAAAATTCCCGTGTGTCTTTCAAGGAATTTATATTGAAAATCTTATCCAAAGACTTACAATTATCAACGTTGGACTACTCATTAACTTGCTCAGAGGAGGAAATAGGATGTGAGGATAAAGATAGCCTTAAAAACCCACAAATTACCCATCCTCTACCGGCATCGGTTTATGGCCCTTATAAAGGAAGCACTGGGCGAATCAGATGCCGGTTATAAACAGTATCTCTATCCCGCCAGGGACTCCTGCAAATCCAAGCAAGCAAAGCCATTTGCTTTCAATGTGGTAATCCCTTCCGATAGAACTGCAAAAAAAGAAAAGATCACAATAGATAGCGAATTCGAAGTCGAAGATACAGTATTTTATTTTTCTCCCGATAGTTTCCTTTCCTTTTACGTAAGCTCATCTGATTATCAGTTCATGATAAATCTTTATAATGGACTTCTGAAGATAAAAGAATTCGACTTTGGCAGTAAGATAATCCTCAAATTAGGGAAGATATTTCTGCTCAATGAACGGGAGATCAGGGGAGATGAAGTAATATTCAAGACCAATTCTCCCGTGTTAATTGAAGATAGAGACGGTAAACCTATCCTGCCTTTTCAAATTTCATCAGACGTCAGCCCTCAGTTTTCAGCCCTCAGCCTTCGGTCTTTTAATGACCATTTCAATGAAATTCATGACAGAATCTTGAGTGATTTAAGGGGAGTGAACGGAAAGAAGGGGCAAGGGTTACAGAGAAAAATGGAATTGATTCCTCTTAATCTCAAGAAACAGGTAGTAAAACATACCTTGAGGGATTTCAGGGAAAAGACCGGCAAGCCATACATGACCCTTACCACGTTTCAGGGTTGTTTTACCTTGAAAGGTAACTCGGGAGACTTGCAGACCCTTTACCAGGTGGGTATTGGACTCAGGACAGGTCAGGGGTTTGGGATGGTGGAGGTGGAAAATATAATGTAGAGACACGTTGCCGCGGCCATGAAAACTTGTGGTTGTGGAGGTAATCAGATGATCAAAGATGCTGAATATCTCATGAAATTTAAAGAGGAATTTACTGCAAAGAAAAAGATGTCTTATGAGCAGGCATTGGACATTGTTGAAGCCATGTGGGAAGAAGGAGTCATTCTTGGCGTCTTACCCCCAAAAGATCTCATGGAAGGCATAGAGGTTGACATAAAGATAGCAAAGGTTCTGAATGCATGTTTAAAGAATTGAATTTGACATATCGTTTCCCGGAGAAGGATTTCTGGAAATATTTAAGCAGATTTTTTAAGCTGGTTTTAGGGTGGCACGGACTTCGTCGTGAGCGCTCAGTCAAATGACAAACTCGTTTGTCCGTGCCTGATTTAAACAAGAGAATTTATATGAGTATGGCTAACAAAGAATCCGAATGATGGGTTCAATTTGCAAAATTGAATCCGCCGGAGTGCTATATCCTTGAGGGTGAGGTTGTTGTGGAAACAAAGGATGGTGAAAAGATAGAAATCAAGGCTGGTGACTTTGTTACCTTCCCGAAGAGTCTCTCCAGTTATGGGATGTAAAGGAGTCTAAAAAACGAAAGATAGAATTCGGGAAAGAGGGAAAGTAGGGGGAGAATATGGAGAAAGACAAGATAAGATTTGAGCTTACTGGAAATTTTCAATACGATATTGGGCTTTTGGGTTTAAAAAGGGTATTGGATTTTTTTGGTGTTCAATATAAAAGTGATGAATTCTCCTTGACAGTCAATAAAGATACATGGCCTGAGGTAGGGCATTATGCATATTTATACGGTTACTCTTTTAAAGGTCTTGAGGCATTTGCAAAAAAAATTAAGGCAAAAAAATATTCAGGGAGAGATAGCGATTTTGAAAGACTTATTAAAGATAGTGGTAATAAAACATTTGAGGAGTTCATAGCTTTATTAACTGATTTTTTCAAAGATGAAAATAAGGAAGTCATCAATAGCATAAAAGTTGCCGGGGCAGCATATACGGCATTAAATGTGATGAATATATCCCATCACAATACATTAAATCCTCATAAGATGAAAGGGGCTCAAAAAGACAGTTTTAAAAGTGATATATTTTATCAAGAACTTGTCGAGAAATTTATTAAAAAAACAAAACCAAATGAAGGGCTATCAAGGCAATCCTGCGATTTCTGCCAGAAATACGAAGGGGAGTCATTAAATAGAAAGAATTTTTTATTTGCGCCTGCTGCCTTGAATTTATATTGGTTTGAGGAGCCATCAATTTATATTTGTCCATATTGCTCGGCATTAAATCTTTTTGCGAGCTATGGAACTTTTACAACAAAGACAAATGAAAAGTATCTTGTTTATTCCTCAAATCTATCTATCATGGAAAAAGATAATGCTATAGCTGAAAGGTCTTTTGAGGAATATATACTAGAATATATAAAGCATACGGCAAGAGTTCAGACTGAAATAATGGATAAGTTTTTTATTGAAATGAGATTCAGCGGGCAAGAGCCCGATATTGATTTTTTACCTCTTACCTCACGCGTTCTTCAATTTTTTTATGAAAATTACAAATTGTTTGAAAAGCTAAGCGAGGATGATTTTGTAGGTAAGTCAAAGACTCCTATAATACGCGCCTTTCGGGACACAATAGTATGCCTGATTAACGGAGAAGATTTAACCACAATAATTGATCTTATTGTCAATTGTGTAATAAAACAGGCAAGCGGCAATAAAAATATTCAGGGTTTTGATTTAAAGGCTATCAATGCTGCAATGGTTATGCTAAATATTTCTTTAAAATCAAAGGGGGTAATGGATATGAATCCTTTAGAAGACTTTAAACAGTTCGGTGATAATGTTAGGGCAAAGATTTATGCAGGCAAGAGCAGAAATGCAGCAAAAAATAAGACTGTGTCTTTTTCTGCTTCTCTGCGTGATGCTGTAAACGAAAGCAAGGTGAAACTGATGGAAACCCTTTTACAGTTGTCCATTTATTCAGAAGTTCCGATGCCTTGTTCTATGGTATCAAAGCTATCTTCGGCAGATTTTAATTACAAGGAAGCAGGTCTTGCTGTTGCACTGGCATTGATGTGTACAAGTGAAAAAATTAAACAATAAGACAGGAGATTTAAAATGGGTAAAGTTTTAACTTTTACAAATCTTATTGAAGCTGGCGTTGTTAACAGAAACGACAGTATAGGCAATATATCATCAGTAAAAAAAGTCTCTACTCAAAAAGGGGTAAAGGTTTTTTTCTCGGATAAGGCTTATAAAAGAGCTATCTGGAACAGGGCTGTTGAAAGAGGGCAGGAGAACTGGAGAAAATCGGCTGTGTCATCAGCAGGTGGGGTAACGCAGAGAATATCAACCATTATTGATAGCGAGGAGTTTGATTTTGCAGGGACAATGATAGCTAAGCCTATTCCTCATAATAGGGAAAGCGTTCTTGTTACTACTTATGGTCTTTCAATCAATAATTATGTAAGCTGTATGGAGTTTCTAACTAATATGGCTCTTGCAAAGGAGCTTGGGACAGATAAGACCAGTATTTATAATCGAGAGCATTTTCAAGGCCTTTATAAGGTCAGTGGTCTTATAAACCTTGATAGACTTGGAGAGCAGGAAATTCTAATTCCAACTAAGATTTCTGATGATGAGCTTGAATTGAACGCGGGAATGAGCGTTGATGAATTCTTAGCTGCGTTTTATGGCGCTTTGGCGTATGTTGACAATGAGAGTATGCCTATGACCATGAGCGACTTTATTTCTTCATTATCTTTACTTATTCAAGAGGGGCCGGATATTAATTTGACCAAAAATCAAAAAGGCTATGAAATTAAATTGGCTGTTGGCCAGACAACATTAGGAGAAAAGAATATGGTGTTACCTGAACTTAAGGGAGATACTGCTACAAAAAAGAAAACTCTCGCAAAATTCCTTTTAGATTTTTTAGTTAATGACGCTAATATAGTAGATGAGGACAGAAATAAAGTATCTGATAGGATAGAAAAGTTTATATCAAAAGTTGATATAACTGGTAATGTTTTGACTTTAACATTAAATAAAAATAGCGGTAAACAACAGAAAGAAAAAATTGATGAGCCTCATTCAAATGGTTCAAATGAGGAGAAAGTGAAATGGCTTCACAAAATTTATAAAAATTATCTCAAATTTCAAGTTCCTGAAGATGAGTTTGTAAAACTTGGAAATGAAAGAATTGCTTCAATAAGTATTGACAAGGAAGGCAATAACTATAAGGTTAAAATAAGTTTAAAATCAGAAGAAAAATTCAGACGGCTAGGAATTCTTTTTGATACTATATGTAACCTTTATAGAACCATAGAAGGTCGAGTTGAGAACTTATGTCCTGTATTTTCAATTTGGAGTGCAGAACTACCCAATCCAGTATTCCATAATCATATAGACGACATGATTAGCTCCTATAGCCCGCTGAAGGTTGATAAAACCAAATTATCAAATGTGGCAAATGGTAAAACAATATTTTATGGGCGTGAAGCATCAACTTTTAAAGAAGGCCTTTTTGCTTCAGTTAAAAGCTATTATGGGATTTAATGATGATCAGGCTTGATATTTTACAACCGATAGCCTGTTATAGGATTCCAGAAATAGGAAATCCTATGTTGTCATTTCCTATTGTGCCGCCTGCAACCGTGTATGGGCTTTTACGGTATATTACAGGCTATCTTTCTATAAATAAGGACAATACACGGCTTGCTATTTCGGGCAAATATGAAGGCAAAGCAAGGCATATAGTTATTAATCATCAAACTACACAAGGCGATAAAGGTAAATATAAGTCTAACAAGGTGCCTATTGAGGAGTTATATAACATCAGCCATTTTATACATGTGGATAGTCCATATGAGAAAGAAATAGTTAGTTCCATCCATAATGTTCAAAGAATGGGACGGAGGGAAGATGTAATAATCCATGTATCCTGTTGCGAGGTTGAAATAGCGAAAAAAGATGTAATTGATATTAGCTTGACAAAAATTATAAACAATGACGCAAACCTATATGTTCCATTTAATCATCAGATTCATGGAATTGGAATTTTTAAGGTTCCTATAGATAGTGATAAGGCGCTCTTAGATGATGGATACCTAAAAATGTATTATAAAAGACTGCTATTTATGGATGTTCCCAAATATTATAGTGTGAGCAATGAGATTGTTGTCAGCAAAGATAAGGAAGGCAATACTCATGTGTTGTGTTGGTTAAATGAATAGTCCTGACTCTTACCCTGCAAAATCTGACAAAACCACGATAAGACAGCATAACGATGAATTGCTGAAAAACAGCGACTTATTGCGTCAAAGCGGATATTTAAATGTGCAGGAAGATTTTTGGAAGTTGCTTAATATGGCAATTGAATATCATGATTACGGCAAAGCTAATAAGAGTTTTTATACAAAAATATTAGGTAATCGCAATGAAGAAGTTTTATTACACCATTTAATATCGCCGCTGTTTTTCCTTGATAGTGTACAAGCATTAAAAAGGATTGCAAAATTCTTTATTGTCAATGCAATAGTCAGTCATCATAACAGGCAATATGAACTTGTAAAGTCAGCATGGCAGTTTAACAACTCTACCTTAAAGAATAGCCTTATTAAAATAAAGGATACCTTGTTGAAGGGGTTTAATAATTATGAGCCTATAGTAGATGAATATATAGATATATTGGGATTGCAAAGCAGGATATTCAGCACGCCTGAGAACTTAAAGAAAGGAATACTTATAACAGGTCTTTTAATCCGCCTTGATCACGCCTCTTCTGCCGGACTGGAAGTAGAAGAAGAACCTATAAGAGATGATAGAACGGTTTTGTTTAAGAACTATATTAACGATAAGCCATTGCGACCGTTTCAGGAGAAATTTAAGAATCTGGATAATGCCTGTATTGTGGCTGATACGGGGCTTGGTAAGACAGGGCTTTCAGTTTTGTGGAGTAAAAGAAAGAAGTTTTATGTGCTTCCAAATAGGTCGTCCACGAATGCTATGTATGAAACATTGAAAGACATATATGGAAAGCAAAGAGTGGGGCTGCTTCACTCCACATCGCTTTTTTATATGCTGGATAGCGATCAAAGCGGAGAAGATGAGGATTTTTCAGTTGTCAAAGACTACGAGAAAACGAGGATATTATCAAAACCTGTAACTATTTGCACTGCTGACCAGTTATTTACAGCCGCTTTTAAATATCCTACTTATGAAAAGATTTATGCTACTCTTGCATATTCGGATGTTGTGATTGATGAGATTCAGGGTTTCTCTCCGCAACAGATTGTGCCTATTTTGCATCAGATAAAGGACACAAAAGAATTGGGCACGAGATATTTAATAATCACAGCTACTCTGCCTGAAAAGGTTGCTCTGGAACTGAACAAAATTGGGGTAAAAGTCGTTATAGACGATGAAGATACAATTGATACTATTAAAAGGCACAAAGTAAGAATTGAGCAAGACAAAAACCTATCAGACTTGTCACAGGATATCATTGATAAATTCCGTTTGAATAAAAAGGTGCTGGTAATAACAAATACTGTTGGCGCTGCGCAGAATCTATATGAAACACTGAGAAGATCGCTCGCGGGAGCTGAATTGGAGCGGCTAAACATTTTACACAGCAGATTTATCAGGAATAAGCGGTGGGAAAAAGAAGCGTCTATAAAAAAACATTGCAAGCAAGATGGGAACGGACATTATGTTGATGGAAGGGGCTTTATCTGGATTTCTACACAGCTTGTAGAAGCTTCTTTAGATATTGATTTTGATTATCTCTTTACTGAAATAGCCACGATAGATTCGTTAGTTCAAAGGATGGGCAGAATATGGAGACACAGAAAAATTGACTATGAGGGAGAACATAATATAGTTATTGCCTGTAGTGTAGACGAAAAAAGTGTTAATTTTGTTTATGAGAAAAGTCTGAGAGAGAAGACAACAGAACTTTTAAATGAGGCATTGGAAAATACAGAATTTTTGATATCAGAACAGAAAAGGAAAATGGTAAAGACACTTTATTGCGAAGAAAGTTTATGTTCTTTAAAATCAAGGTATCTGGAAGAATGGAAAAAGATAGATGATATTCTCAATGGCGGATGGGAATTTCTGATAAGTGCCGAATCACAGAAGGCGTTCAGAGATGTACTCACAATAGAATTGATTCCTTGGAAGTATAAAGAAGAAATAGAAAAAAAATATGAAAAACTTAAAAGCATAAATTCTCAATTAAAAGGCGATGAGAGGAAAAAACAGAGGGCAAATATCTTAAAAGATATTCAGAAACACAAAGTTCCTACTCCGCTTTACTATGTAACTCATTATGCAAAAAAGCATAATATTTCCAGACCATATCACGTGATAGACAAACAATATGAAATTGCATTTTTGGACAAAGCATTCACTTATGATGAAGATTTAGGGTTGACGAAGAAAATAGAAGAAATTGATGATTTTGACGAAAGGAGTTTTTAAATATGTCATGACTACCCTTTACATCCTTGAATCCATCAACAACCCTAAATTCCCATACTGCCTTATCATGAAGCAGGGGGGGAATCGTTCAACTGCTCGCTCCCAAACTCCTGTTTGGGAGTGTAATGGACGAGAAACTCAGTTTCTCTGCAATTGTGTTCCCAAACTGATGCTTCAACAGGTTCAGTACATGGTTTGGGAACAAGCAGTGGTTGTTTATTTAAAGGGTTGTTCGGCATATTAAAAAATGATTTTATTTATCATTACCATGATAAGGAACTTGCCGGAATTACGATTCTGCATGCAAAAGAGAAGATTCAATAGCCGGGATATATGAGAAGAAAATATCTGTTAAAAATTTCATGAGGTATTTTATGAAAGAGAACGATTTGAAGATTGCAAGGGAGTTAAAGAAAAGGCTATCTGAAATTGTCCAGCTTGTCGATTTCCGTGTCTTTGGCTCCAGGGCGCGGGGCGAGGCTGACGAGTATTCGGATATGGATGTATTTATAGAGGTAGAAAGCCTGAATGATGAGTTGAAAAGAAAGATTCGCGATATCGTATGGGAGGTAGGCTTTGAAAATTCCATATACATATCCTCGCTTATATTTACGCGATATGAGATAGAGGATTCTCCATTGAAGGCGTCTCCTATTGTTGAAAACATCAACCGTGAAGGCGTAATGGTATGACAGATAAGGATACTTTGTTTTTATACCGCTTAAAACAAGCAGAAGAAACGCTTGCGGAAGCCAAAAAGATGGTTGAAGAAAACTTTACTTCAAGGTCTATTATAAACCGGGCTTACTATGCAATGTTTTATGCCGTATTGGCCCTTTTCCTTAAGACAGAAGTTTATATTCAGACTTCAAAGCACAGCGGTATAATCTCAGTGTTTGATAAGGAGTTTATTAAGAAAGAGAAGATTGACAAAAGATACTCCAAAATTCTTCATAATGCTTTTGACGACAGGCAAGAGGGAGATTACAAGGAACTTGTTGAGATACCATTTGAAAAAGCTGTTGAACATGTTAAGTTGGCGAGAGAATTTATACGGACTATTAAAGAATTTGTCAAATAACTTAATAAAAATAAACACATGGAAACTGATGCTTCCGTCGATTTCCAAACTCTTAAAACTAATGGAATAAAGGTCAATTACCTCTACGTCTGCGAGCGGAAGCTCTGGCTCTTTGACAGGGGCATTGCCATGGAATCACAATCGGATAAGGTCTTGATGGGAAAGCTGCTGGGTGAAACCTGTTATCCACGGGAGGAAAAGCGGGAGTTGCTCATCGACAATCTTATTAACATCGATATCGTGGGCGACGATGAGATTCGCGAGATTAAATACAGCAACAGGCTTGCGCATGCAGACAGAATCCAGTTGCTCTATTATCTGTATTATCTCAAACGTTTGGGCATCGAAAAGAGGGGTGTCATTAATTATCCGAAGATGAGAAAACGGGAAGAGGTTGTATTAACCCCTGAAACTGAAAAAGAGGTCGAAACAGCATTGATTCGTGTGAAAGAGATTTTGGAAATGGAGAAACCGCCGGCATTGCAGCGAAAACCCTATTGTACAAAATGCGCTTATTACGAGTTTTGTTGGGGGTAAGAAATAGTATCGGCAATTTCTTTTCTTACAGTCATCATGCCGCTCATGTGGCACTTTGAAACCATGAAAATATTTTCGATGTTTCGGTGTGTCCCCACACCGAAACATCGCGGCGTAGCTTAATAAGAAATATTTGAGACAGTTTTGTATAACTTGTGTTACCTCCCCTTCATCGTTCGACAGGCTAAGGGTGTAACGTCGTGCATGGTGAGCGTTCGACTGAGCTCACGCCGAAGGCTTGTCGAACCATCACGACGAAGTCTCCTCCTTGCGAAGGAGAAATCGGAAGGGTTTTTTGATACTTTACCTCCCCTTCATCCCCTCCTTGCGAAGGAGGGGAAAGAGGGGTGGTTTTTTTCGGTTGTGGCTCTGCCACACTGTGTTCATCTGCGTCCAAATACATATTTCTGAGAATAACATGTCCAGATCATACTACATATTTTCTAACGGCCGTATGAAACGGCAGGAAAACACCCTTTACATCGAAAATGAGAAAGGAAAGAAAAAGGCCATTCCGGTGGAGGATGTTAACACGATACACCTCTTTGGAGAGGTGGACCTCAATACAAAGCTGCTCAATTTCCTGTCGCAGCAGAATAAAACCGTCCACATCTATAACTACTATGGTTTCTATGCCGGAAGTTTTATGCCGAGGGAGAGGAATGTCTCCGGCGAGTTAACCGTCAGGCAGGTGGAATATTACCTCAACGCAGAGAGACGCTTCTTTGTTGCCCTTTCCTTCGTGGAAGGCGCCATGTTCCACATACTAAGGAATCTGCGTGAATATTCCAATACCGGGGATTTTCAGAAACAGATAGAGACAGAACAAGCCAATGCCGCTAAAACGAAGACCATTAGTGAACTCATGGGATGCGAGGGGCGGGTGCGGGATATCTATTATCAGGCGTTTAACGCGATCTTAAAAGACGACTTTGCAATGGAAAAACGTGAAAAACGGCCTCCCACCAATCCCATCAACGCCCTGATATCCTTTGGTAATTCCATGATGTATTCGGTCGTGCTTTCAGAAATATACCACACCCAGCTCAACCCAACCATAAGTTATCTGCATGAACCGAGGGAAAGGCGGTACTCGCTGAGCCTTGATATCGCCGAGATCTTCAAACCACTTATCATTGACCCTATTATCTTCAGGCTGGTAAACAACAATATGGTGAAACTCGAGGATTTTGAAGAAGATGTAAATTACTGTTATATGAACGAGGATGGACGGAAGAAGTTTCTCAAAGAGCTCGATCAAAAGTTAACCACCACGATTAAACACAGGAAGTTGAAGAGGAACGTATCGTACAGGACGCTTATCAGGCTCGAATGCTACAAGCTCATAAAGCATTTTTTAGGCGATGAAGTTTATGCGCCGTTCAAGGCATGGTGGTGAATACAGACTGAAGGGAAAAGATAAATGTCTGAATCCCCTCTATCAAGAGGGGCAGGGGTGTGTCATCTGAATTTTGTTGGAGATAGGGACGTGCCATATTTAATTGTTACTTACGATATTGGAGAGGAGCGGGTGAATAAGGTAAGGAAGGTTTTAAAGAAATATTTTATGTGGGTGCAGAATTCCGTGTTTGAAGGCGACATCAGCCTGGGAAAACTTGAGCAATGCAAGACTGAACTGCGCGGCGTTATCGATGATGAAGGGGATTCTATCTATTTTTACAGCCTTGAAAACAGGCTAAATTACCGGAAGGTTGTTCTTGGCATAGAAAAGGAAATGACGGGGAATATTTTGTAATTTGCATCGAACCGGTGTTTTTGGCGTGTACTCATGAAGTGTATTTACGACAGAGAGTTATAGATAAATTATGAAAAAATTCAAGAACATGATTCGGGGTTTGATGCAAAAATATTGATTTTCGATGGTTTGTAATCAACGGCCAGCAAAGCTTAAGATAATTTAAGAAGCGAATTTAAAGCCATTTTTATTGTTTTTAAATGGCGGGGTTTTATCTGAACCATGTGGGATATAAAGGCTTGAAAATGCGATCCCTGTTCACCCGTGCCCCCCGTTTTATCTGAACCATGTGGGATATAAAGCCGATGGTGAAGTGGATTGAAATGTCTTGTCGTGCCGTTTTATCTGAACCATGTGGGATATAAAGCCCGTTGATGTTGGCGTTGGTGTTGGATGTGATTCCGTTTTATCTGAACCATGTGGGATATAAAGATTACATAATCTTTGAGATAATCAATAAACTCTATGTTTTATCTGAACCATGTGGGATATAAAGGTGTTTCTGCGTCCCCAGGAGGAATCTATCCAGGAAGGTTTTATCTGAACCATGTGGGATATAAAGAAGTTCAGCGTTCCTCGCGATTGTACATCTAAAAGAGTTTTATCTGAACCATGTGGGATATAAAGGCACAATTGCCGCAAGCGCAAGAACACTTTCTGTATGTTTTATCTGAACCATGTGGGATATAAAGAGTATAAAGTCACCAGCACCGCTTTCCCCAACTTTTAGTTTTATCTGAACCATGTGGGATATAAATTTTAGCAGATTTACAAATTAAGAGGGTCATCGTGGAAACGAGTGGGTGAAATTTGCATCTTTATATCTCCGGAAGCATACAGGTCAGGATTTTTAAGCGAAGATATTCTTCATCTCTTAGACCGTAGGCCCGTCGCTGGATAATCCGGATTTTGTTATTCAGTCCCTCGACAAAACCCAAAGAAACTTTATTCTCCGGTTTACTGTATGCAGCAATTCCATCCCAGTGCCTTTCTATCATCTCAGCAAATTTCTCATAGGGTTTAAGCCTCTGCCACTTTAAAGACTTTTTCCGGTTTTCGAAAAAACGTCTTGCCCATCCCTCCGACTTATAATTCCATAGCTGCCCAAAAGACTCTCTCAGTATATACGCAATGTTGATTCGCTTATTGGCCTCCAACAGCTTTTTGAGCGCCTTTCTCCCGTCTATCGTGAGATTTTCCCAATTTGACAACAAGGTATACTTGTGCCCTTTGATAAACGAACGATCCTTCTCCTTCAACCGGGCATACTCCTGTTTGCGAATTTTATCCAACGCCTCACCCAAATGTCTCATCACATGAAATTTATCATACAGAATAGACGCCCCTGGCGCATTCTTCCGCGTGGATTTCTCAAATGCCTTCCACATATCCATAACCGCCAACCGTACCTTTTTTATCTTCTTTTGTCCAAGCCACTCATAAAACATATCCATACTCTCTTCCGACCTGTCCTTGCCTCCAAACCATATCGGTCGCTTCCTCTCCAAATCGCTTACCACGATCCGATACGTATGCCCCTTCCTTAACGATATCTCGTCTATCCCTATAGCTCCGGGAGCAGGTACTCCCGTTCTCTGTAGCTGCTTCTCCATGTATTGTTTGTCCAATTCTTTAACCGTATGCCAATCCAATTTCAACTCTTTGGCCACATCCTGTATCGTCATCGACCGGCATCGCCTCCCTACAAAAAAGGCAAACCTCTTTGTGTAGAAAGGATTTCTCGAAAGCCACTCTACCTCTTCCCGTTTCACCTTCCCGCATCTCCGACACTGCACGCGCCGAATCTCCACCTCCAGGTAAATCCGCATCTCTCCGCAGGATAAGTCTCGTACCCATCGGACCTTCTTGTCATAATAGCTCCGGTGCACCTCACCACAACAACCGCACACCGTTTTTTTTGAGTCCGAACAAGTCGGATAACACGCGCCTTTGCATCGCCAAATATCCCCTGTATCTCGGCCTTCGGACGAAACCAGGGGATATGATATTCGTCCAGGAGCCGCTTCTTTTTTCCCATCGTTGTATCATGCCATCTTTTTTAATCCCCTTCAACCCCTTTTTCACCTTACTTTATGCCTCATCGCAACCTTTTTCCCCTAAATTTTACCCACTCGTTTCCACGATGACCCAATTAAGAAACTGAAACAATTATCCGATAATACGGGTATACAGGTTGCGGAACATATCAGGCGTGCAATTAACGAATATCTTAGAAAGCAGAAACGAAAGGGGGAAATATTATGAAAAGGTATAGTGTTTTATTTTTTTTAGTTATTGCGATTGTAAGTATTTCTTATCAGTGTTTTGCTATGGATGCTTTTGTCATCAAGGATAAAGGCATTGATGAAATCGAATTTGAAGAAGTAGAGATTAATCCTGGCAGTATTGTTGAACAGCTAGAAGTGGTAAGGGATATTAAGCATAAAAAATATGCTGGTGTAATTGCTTTCATATTTGTTGGAACAGAGCCAAACGATTCAAAGGAAACTTTACCCTATGAAACCTATGTCAATCCCAGCCGTTTATTTACTTATTCAATTTCTTATTCTCCAAGTCAGAATATAGTCATCGTGCGGCGAAGGCTGGAGAATAGAAGCGATGACATATGGAATGCAAGTGGTGAAATTGTTAAGGTTGAATGGTTTTTGGTTAAATAAAAGGGGGAAATGTATGGATACATTGTTGGGAATGATATTTGACCATATGCCATTGGTAGTGATATTATTTTTGCCTGTTACATTTTGGTTTTATCTGAACCATGTGGGATATAAATGCGGTATTGCATACGTGACGTAACGTTCCACGAGGCAGTGCTGGTGTTTTGGGGGTAAAGGATGACCCACCCCTGCACTCCCCCCAAGGAGGGTCTATTTTTACGGTTAGGGAACCGAAATCGATTGGTGAGTATTGTGCAGGGAAAGATGTTAGGGAATGCAGAGGATATTGGGGAGAGCAGGTTTTAGCAATGATCTGTGCTACGTGTCCGAATTAACTCTGACAGGGTTTGAAACCCTGTCAGAGTTGCAACTTTTTATTCGAGAAAGAAATGCACAAAGAACATGAATATTACAACGATTATAAGCGCTATTATAGGTGGTTCTTTGTATGCGCGCCAGAAGGAATAGTCCTTAATAGGTTTATGCGGTGGTTTTTCTGAGGCAGATGGGGCAGCTTGCTCTATCAAACAGCACCGGCCAAATGCCCGTTTGCATTTCAGATATGAATACAGGGTACCAAGAAAAATAATAAAAGCTAAAATGGCTTCCATGTCAAAACAATAACAAAAAAATATTGATGGGTCAACGAGTAGAATTAATTATTAGTTGTATCAATGACACACGCAAGGCAATTCAGGAAGTCACATCGTCTTTCCAAAGCGTTGTGATCAAATTTGCTGCATGGAATCATTCGATAACTTACGCATTTCAGCGTGTTCAACACGTTCTTGATGTCGCAGTGCTCAAAGCTGCTCGTGTCGGTGATGACCTCTACAAAATGAGCCAGAAGATTGGCATCGGTGTGGAAGAGCTTTATTGGTTTAGTTTTTATGAACCATGTGGGATGTAAAGTTAACTGAAAAATAATTTCATAAAAGGGGGAATACCGTATGAAAAGGGCAATGTGTTATTTGTTCGCATTTCTTGCGTTTGCTTCTTATTGCGAAGCAAGGGAGTCATTAAAGATTGTTGATGAGGCGAAGTTAATTTGAGTGAATTTACTCAAGGTATAGTTGAAGCGCACAGTAAAGTTGAACAGAATCAATATGATTCAACAAGGGTAAGTAAAAGAAAAACCATACAAGGTTATCTCTATCTGAAAGGAGATGGAGCGACACCTTTAAATTATAGTGAAGTTTTAAGATTAGATTCTGATGGATTAGTTTACTGTACAATAACTTTATGGCATTTACCCTACATGGACAAAGAATCACGAATATTAATTACAAGAACAATAATTAATAATTCCGATTCAGATTATGAGTGTCTTGATTGGTCAGGGTTAAAAGTTGAATGGTATTTATTGAAATAGTGCTGAAACAGAAAAAGAAAGAGGGGGCGTTATGAAGAAGGCAATAGGATATTTATTTTTATTGATGTTTTTGGTTTCAGTGTGTCATGCTGGAGATGTTAAGGTTCTCCAAAAGAAGTCTTATGACTTGGAATTGGAAAGCAAACCAGTAAAAGCTGGCAGTTCCTTTGTGGAGTATTTCGATATTGATTCATTGGGTAATAAAATACCTGATGAAATCGCTGCGACGGTGCAAACAGGAGATTGGATAGCATCGTTGCCAAGAGATAGTTATGTCAGCCTGGACGAAACCACAACGGATAAAATTATAGAACATTGGGGGATAAGTTTTGCAGCGGTCAGGAGTGGCGGGAGAGTGGTATTTACAAGGACAATAATAAACAATGATATTATCGATAGAGAGTCTTATGCCTGGAATCTCAAATTGAAATGTAGATATCTAAAATACAAATAACCCGGTAAGGCAGGCAGCGCCAGCTAATCAGCTGTTGAGACACTACAGGTACGGCAAATGTAACGGGCAAGATACGGTAAACATACCAGGTGCATCATTACTAACAATTGCAAAGGTCGGCAGTACTTTCAAAAGGAAGGATGAATATGCAGAATACAACGTCATAGCCATTAACACAGAAGAGCAAATTCACATCTCTCCCGCATGTGCGGGGACAATTGCCACGGGCGGTTTTGTCTGAACCATGTGGGATATAAAGGTCGTTCTGCTGCATTGGCAAATTCATCAAACGCCTTTTTACATGATTAAAACCCGCTTTGTATGGAATAGTTCCATACCGCAAATTTCGTTGAGAGACTTTGAAAAGCCAGTTACTTCTTGAAGAGCCTTGCGGGTATCATTGATACAACTAATTATTAAATCTACTCGTTGACTCATATTGATTTTATCATATAATATTTTTATGGAAATTCTCGTATTTATCATTTCTTTTGTGCTTGCGATTTTTTACCACTATCGCTTCTGTTCTTATTTTGAGCCGATAAAAGGTATTGATAAAAATAAGAACAACGATAAAAATACAATTGTTTTAGATGAGACTAATTCGGGCATGTAGCACATACCCGTCCTAAAGATTCTCTCCAATATTTCCTGCATTCAACAGCGCCTTTTTCCCTTGCAATACTCGCCGACCAATTTTGTATTTCCCTCCCCCTTTGTCCCCCTCTGGAGGGGAATAGGGGGAGGATTCACCCCAGAAGTTTTATCTGGACCGTGTGGGATATAAACAGCTTCCAACCACTAACTACCAGTTTCCATATTCCTTTTGTTTTTGGTGCGAGTGAACGCCCATGTTTAGCTATATCTCCCGGCAAAAAGTACTGTATATTATTTTCTTTCTTGACTATATAATACAGACCTTTCAAATTCTTTCCGTAACATCCATCCTACAATAACAAGTGCCGACTTCCTGATCGCTTCCTGCCTGACCTTTTCGGTGATGTCCGATAGTGTTGTACAAACGACTTTCTGGTCAGGCCACGTTGCTTTATAGACAACTGCTACCGGGCAGTCATTGCCATAGTGGGGCACGAGTATCTTTACGATTTCTTCTATCTTGTCAATACTCAGGAAAATACACAGGGTAGGGGTTGCTGCAGCGAGGACACTCAGGTGTTCCTTTGCGGGCATGGGGGTTTTCCCCTCCATGCGGGTAATTACAATTGTTTGTGTAACTCCCGGAAGCGTTAGTTCCTGTCTCAAAACCGCTGCTGCGGCAGCAAAGGAGCTGACACCGGGAATAATTTCATAGGCAATTCCAAGCTCATCAAGGACATGCATCTGTTCCTGTATCGCACCATAAATGGAAGGGTCCCCTGAGTGTATCCTTGCAACATCCATATTTTTTCCCATTGCTTCCTTGTAGATAACCGTCATTTCTTCCAGACTCAGATTGGAAGAATCGTATACCTTTGCATGGGGCGGAAGAGATTTCAGTAAATCGGTATTTACGAGAGAGCCTGCATAAATACAGTATCCTGAACGTTGTATGGCCTTCAATCCCTTGATCGTTATTAATTCAGGGTCGCCCGGCCCTGCGCCGATAAAATATACCTTCATACGTTTTTAGTTCCCATCTTTCCAATGAATGGCATTAACAATAATCTTTTTTGATTCTTCTCCCACGATCTTGAATACGCTATCTTTTATTAAATATGTTGAGGCCTCTTTACTACTGGTCCTTACCGTAACAATCCAGCACCCTGCGTCTCTGCTTACGGACTCAATTCTTCCCTTCTTCACGCTTATGCTGACATTTAATACGGATTCCTCCTCCCCGCCGGATATTTCCCGAACACCTTCTACGGCAAAGACGGTAGGTAATCCGGTTTTTAGCCTTATTAAAGGAGCTTCGTAATCAAAAAATTGTCCAAATGCGGTAAAAGATATACAGCATAATGCAAACACACATACAAAGATCTTGCTTTTCATTTGCCACCCTCTTATTTTTAATAGGAATTAAATACGAAAAAACGAATGTCTGAAAATCTAAAAAAACTATTTTACACGCAGAATAAAGAGGTAGCAACCCCTTTTTGATTATCGTTCTGTTTATATTCTGTTGACACCTGTAAAATTGTTATTTATAGTTATCTTAAATCGCATTTCGTGGTATTTTTTCTATGGTGAAATGACTAAGATGATAAATGTCAGAAATTATTCAATAGGACGGGGGCAGCCCTTGGTCTTCATTGCAGGCCCGTGTGTCATAGAGGGCCATGAAAGCTGCCTGAAATTGGCAGAAAAATTAAAAAATATTTTTCAGACAAGGAAGATACCCTTTATCTTTAAGGCCTCGTATGATAAGGCAAACCGAACATCGGTGAATTCATACCGGGGGCCTGGCATGAAAGAAGGCATAAAGATTTTAGCTGACATTAAGAACCGGCTTGATCTGCCGATACTTTCTGACGTACATGCTGTGGAAGAGGTCCCATTCGTAGCAGAAACGCTTGATGTTATACAAATTCCGGCCTTCCTTTGCCGTCAAACAGATCTCATTCTTGCTGCTGCAAGGACAGGCAAACCGGTCAATGTGAAAAAGGGGCAGTTTTTGGCTCCATGGGATATGAAGTCCGTTGTCGAAAAAATACGAAGTACGGGGAACGAACAGATTGTATTGACGGAACGAGGGGCTAGCTTTGGTTATAATAATCTGGTCAGCGATATGCGTTCGTTGGTTATCATGCGGGAACTGGGTTATCCGGTGGTCTACGATGCTACACACAGTGTCCAGTTGCCAGGCGGTCAGGGAAACGTCTCCGGGGGTGAAAGAAAGATGATCGCGCCGCTTGCCAGAGCCGCTGTTGCAGCAGGCTGTGACGGCCTTTTCTTGGAGGTACACGAAACCCCGGAAACGGCACTTTCAGACGCTGCGACCATGCTGTCTCTTAAAGATCTGCCCTTTTTGATTGAACAGGTATTAGAGATCCACAGGATAGTTGGATGAACAGTTCCGAATATTTATTGTAAATAAAAAAATTTTTCGTATAATATGTTTTTTGTGTAATGACTTGTATCGTATTCAGCCCGCGTAGCTCAACTGGCGGAGCACGTCATTCGTAATGATGAGGTTGTCGGTTCGACTCCGATCGCGGGCTTTTATTTTACAAGGGTTTCAGGCCGTTGATACATTTCTGTTTACCCCCACTGCAGTCAAATTGTAGTCAACTTTTTCCAAAACCTCAATTCCTTCCCTTAAAGACTCCGGACAATGATGCGCATAACGCTGTGTCATGTGAATATCGCTATGCCCCAACAACTTTGATATTTTATAAAGGTCAACCCCTCTTTGCGCAAGCCGGGTGGCGAAAGTATGCCTTAAGTCATGGAAATGAAAGTTTTGTATGCCTGCCTTTTCCCTGACAATGTCAAACGCCCTGATAAGGTTTCTACGGTCAATCTTGGTCATTGCGCTACTTGAAAAAACAAAATCGCTTTTTAGACTCCTGACCTTTGCTTTCTCCATTAAAATATTTAGGGCAATCTGGTTTAAGGGAATGGTTCTCGGTTTACCGTTTTTGGTTTCCTGGATAATTATTGTTTTACGAAAAAGGTCAACCCTATCCCATGTAAGCGAAAGTAATTCATCTTGCCGTAAACCGGTATGCAAATCAAAGGCAATTACGTCTCTTAGCCATTGCGGAGAATTTTCAAGCAGTCTCTTTTCCTCATCTCCTGATAACCAGCGGTCTCTTTGATTGTTTTCCCTTTCTTTGGGTATCTTTAAACAAGGATTTTCCTTAATCCATTCCCATTGTTTTACTGCCAAACTGAATGCTTAAGGATAAAAATAATTCCGGCCTTTTTGCTTTTAAATAGTGATACTATTAAAAATTTCATCTTTTTACACCAGACATTTGGGCTTTTACGCTTTCTTGCGCCCTAATCTAAGGGACAAGACCCTACGAGTGTGCTCACATCTTTATCAAGAAGACTTCCGGCGCCGATAAGCGCAACAGCGACACAGCCTCCACCGAAGTTAAGAATTAACGGAAAACCAATTATGACATACTAAACCAGCATACAGACGCAACAACGAAGGTGGCAGGAGCAAAAAAGATAGATGCTGCAATGCCCTTAGAAACCAGCGGCCTCGATGGTAATTGCAAGACAGAGAAAGTAACCCCAAAGGCCAAAAACAACTAACGCACTCCAACCGACGAATGTAATAAACTTGCCAACGAATTTAATAAGCTTGCCAATAACCAACCTGACCGCCCCCTTTTTTTCATACGGAAGAAAACCCAAAGCATAATGGTCTTACCTTTTGTTGCAAACTTCATGTTCTGAATCTGCGGTATTAATAAACCTATCTCTAATTATCGACAAATCTTTTTTTGTTTCAGTAAATTAATTCTCAAACTTGGTCTTTTAGTTTGTAGGGCAATCCCAAAAAATCTATGCACACACAAAGAGCTTTTTTTCATGTAATTACAGATTTTTCTTTGCAGGGCAAAACAAACTAAAATCATCGTGAGAAATGCCGATAATACGATATATGGGATAAGATCAATATGCTGATAAACTCCTTCTAATTGTCTATCTTCATGGAGGATTGTATGGGCAACAGAAAAGCTTTAGTAATTGTCTCGGCGCTCTTATTTTCATTGTCCGTTATTACACCAAGCAGGCTATTTGCGTCAATCCTGCCTATGCCCCAAATAGCAGCGGGAGGACATCACACTATAACCCTGAAATCCATAGGAACTGTTTGGACATGGGGAGATAACTGGAATGGCCAATTGGGGGATGGTTCTGCGATTACTCAAAACACACCGGTACATGTAGATGGACTTAATAATATTATTGGTATTGCGGGAGGTTACTTGCATTCTGTAGCCTTGGGGTCTGACGGTACAGTCTGGACATGGGGGAACAATACTTATGGACAGTTAGCAGATAATTCCGCTACGGATAGAACCACGCCGATAAAAGTAAACGGTATAAACGATGTCACATCTGTTGCGGGAGGATATTATCATACGATAGCCCTTAAATCGGATGGAACTGCATGGACATGGGGAGATAATACTTACGGTCAGTTGGGAGACGGCACCAAGACCAATAGCAGTACCCCTGTTAAGGTGAATGGGCTTAATAATGTAATTGCTGTTGCGGGTGGATACTGGCATACCATAGCTTTAAAATCAGATGGTACAGTCTGGACGTGGGGGGATAATATTCACGGTCAATTAGGAGACGGAACCAATACAGAGCGAAATACACCGGTACAGGTAATAGGACTATCTAACATCATTGCCGTTTCGGGTGGATATTACCATACAGTAGCCTTAAAATCAGACGGAACGGTGTGGACATGGGGAGATAACTATTATGGGCAATTGGGGGACGAAACTAACGATGATAGTAATGTGCCAGTACAAATGGTTGGGGCTGGAGACGTTGTTGCAATTGCCTGTGGAGGGGGACACACTCTATGTTTAAGAACAGATGGATCGGTATGGGTATGTGGTAGTAATTATGACGGACAATTAGGAAATGGAGAGAATACAGATAGCAACAAACCCGTGCTGGTGAGTAGCATTAGTGGGATCGTCACGGCTATTGCAGGTGGTTTGTGGCACACTATCGCCGTAGGATCAGACGGGACAGTGTGGACATGGGGAAATAACTTTAATGGGCAACTGGGAGACGGAACACACGACCGAAGAAATACCCCTGTCCGGGTTGAAGATTTTAATTTAGCCCAGACTACCAGTAAGATATATGGGTATACAATAGATAGCAATGGTCAGTACGTTGACGCGGTAAAATTGAGACTTAAAGGAGAGAAGGTAAAAACATCAGAAACAACATATTCAGATGTTAACGGATATTTTGAATTTAAGGGTTTGAACGCTAATTCTTATACGATTAAATCAAAAAAGAAAGGCTATAAAGACGCGAAGTATAAAGTAATACTTGAGGAAGGCGAGACAAAAGAGGTCGGGGTAATGATACAGACAAAAGAAGGAACACCAACACCATCACCCACACCTAAATAAACTAAATTTTGTGCATGTTTTATAAGCAAACGTATTGTTTACCTGATGCCATTACTGATCAGTGATTCCCTAACTCAAATATTCCTTTAAGCTTATGATTTTTATCCCTTTGTATTCTTTCAGTTTTAACATTTCTTTATCACCCGTTACTATGGCATCGGCTTTACCACCTAAAGCACACTCAAGGATTCTGTTATCAGGATCGTCTTTAAAGACGCGAATTCTCTTCGTTGGATTTATTACCTGAGCAATATCCGAAAGGTAAACTGCTACATGACTGATTGCCTCTCTGTCACGGTGGAATTTTGTGGATAGCACTTCTAAGACCTCTTTGATGATTTCCCCGGAAATTAATAGCGTATCATCCCCCTCTATTATTCTTAGGAGTGCCTTCTCTGCTTTACTGCCAGGAATAACAAAGGCAGAAATGAAGATATTTGAGTCAAATACGAGGTTCACTTTTTTAGATACTTCTCAAAGTCTTTCTCGGTGAGAATACCCTTTTCCTTCGCCTTGCGACTCCAATAGCCCTGGATTTGATAGAATTCCTTTTTCAGCCTTTCTTTCCTTGTAGTCCTTAAAGCGTCTTGAATCACTGCGCTCAGTGTCTTCCCCTCTTCTTCGGCTATCATTTCTGCCTCTCTTGCCAGGTTCTCTGGAAGGGAAATAGTCTTTTTGACTGTTGAAGCTGTCATAAATACACCTCCTATTCTGGTATGAAATAATCATACCATAAACAATTTTGCCAAAGCAACTACTTCTTGTCATATCTTAAATTCATCAATGCAATCTACGGTGGATATGTCAAGGTATTTTGTCACTAATCTAAAATGTCTATCATGATGAATGAGCGTATAGCCGTAAGCCTTAGCAATCGAGGCAACGATTAAATCAATCGTGGGAATAGTAATGCCATTTTTCTTAAGGTTATAGCCAGCATTGTACGCCATGTCCCAGACTTTTCCATTTGCGGGTAATAATTCCAGCGACTCTAACCGCAACTTCATTTCGGCATACTCTTTTTTGTCACGACATCCCTGCAACAGTTCAAGAATAATGATGTTTGTCGTAGCAACCTGAGAGGAATCAAGGGATTTGATCATTAATTGCTGTAGGTCTTTATTCCCGGTTTTCTTAAAACTCTCTATCCATGCAGATGTATCAATGAGGATTCTATCTTTCATTGCGCATCTTTCTCAGGTCTTTAAGGTCAAGATTAAATTCGTCGAAATTACCTATAAGATTTTTAAGTTCCTCGCGTCTCTTTAGCCTTAGATAGTCTTTCATTGCTGTAACTATAGCGTTCTTTTTTGATTTTGCACCTGATTTTTCCATGACCTCTTTTAAAAGTTCATCATCTATGTCAATTGTTGTACGCATTTCCTACCCCTCATTTTTATGTTAAAAACTGTCTGCTAAGTATGCAAATATTATAGCATAATAGACATAACATTGGTTTTTATTTTGACACTATACTCAAAATTTTTGGTTTATCAAGACCTTTTTATAAATGGTATGATTTCAAAATTCCTATGCGCACCTATAGAGACACTTGATTCAATATCGAAGCAAGGAGTGACTTGTAGGGGGTGGGGGTAATTCTATCTACTATTCCTAATACTTTTCTAACAAATCCTAACACCGAAAATGTAAGGGATAACATATGATTTAAGGTTAGTTAGATTGTCCCTAACAGTCCTAAAAGATTTCCAAAGTTATCTCCTGGCCGTTGGTGGAAATTATTTTAACCACCTATCTCTTTGTACGAAGAATGATATTGTGTTGCTTTGTAGTATTAACTCCATTAATGATTTTATGACCCGCGCTCTATGTGGCAGTGGGGAAAGATACTCTGTTTTCTGGCAACATGGATTATGTCTTATACTAGATAATTGCAATAACAATTTACATAGTAAGGAGTTGTGACATAACACAACATAAGTGATATTATCGGACGTACGCCTTGAATCCCGCTAAAATCAAAGCATCTGAGACTTTCCCCACTTTTAAACAACACAACCTAATAAATTTCTTATTGAAATAACCTATTTTCTTATCTTTTTTTACCATGCAAATTGGATACTTACACCACATATCACTTTTTCTTCCCCACTTTTATATCGTGGGTAATTACACCTTTGTCTATTGCGCTTCGACACTTCTTTATCCTTCGGGATTACCATCTAGATAACGATTCTGCCAACGTTAGTGATATTTCCTCAGTACATAGAATCACCCAGGGCAAAAGTCCTCATTCTTTGCTCTAACTGATACAGTGCTGTACCTTTCACATCTTCCTTTC
Source organism: Candidatus Brocadia sp. (assembly GCA_021646415.1). Lineage (NCBI taxonomy): Bacteria > Pseudomonadati > Planctomycetota > Candidatus Brocadiia > Candidatus Brocadiales > Candidatus Brocadiaceae > Candidatus Brocadia > Candidatus Brocadia sp. Next base: position 25,777 of record SOEU01000007.1, on the reverse strand, counting down.
CGCCAACTAATATGCAAGAATCTTAGTGAGGCGTCTAAGCTCCTTAAAAATAGTATACATTCCAATGAGTTTTTTATAGATTTAGGCCCATTTTTGGTTTGTAAATGCTAAAATTTAGTGGTATTTCCAATACATTTTACTGTAGTCAAAACGTAGTCAACTCCATCGAAATGGTCAGGAATCAGCAGGAATAGGCAGGAAATAAATTTGTGTTGCAAGTTATCTCAAAACAAGGTATTATAGCCGTAAAGAACACGTTTCCGGTCACTTGTAAAAAATGGTAAAAAACACTAAAATGTCATTCGTAATGATGAGGTTGTCGGTTCGACTCCGATCGCGGGCTCTTTTATTGTTTTCAATAGAGATAAAGGTGGACCCCTCCTGACAGTTGCCTGACATGCCACAAAGAAAAATAAAGGCAGTTTATCAAAATATTTCTCCTCATGCAAAAATACCCGGGAAAGGTTTAAAAGTGGAATTTTTATGGTAATTAATAAGAAAAAAGTATTTGTATTAGGTCTGGACTCGGTTCCCCCTGAACTCTTGTTCGATCGCTGGTTGAATCAGTTGCCGAATATAAAACGACTGATTTCTCAGAGCAGATACGGTGAGATGAAAAGTACAATTCCGGCTATTACCTGCCCGGCGTGGATGTCCATGATGACAAGCGCCGATCCTGGCAGATTGGGAATTTATGGGTTTAGAAACCGATCGAGTTATGATTATGATGGGCTGTCCTTTGCTAATTCGAAGGCCGTCAATGTGGACACCGTATGGGGTATCCTGTCAAAGATGGGAAAGAAAGTTGTGGTTATCGGTGTGCCTATGACATATCCACCCCAGCCCGTCAATGGGTGTATGGTTACCTGCTTTATGACACCAGATACGAAGGGTGAATACACGTATCCTCCTGAGTTAAAAGATGAGGTTGAGGCCGTTTCCAACGGCTATATGTTGGATGTGGATGAGTTCAGAAGCGATAACAAAGAATCCACCTTAAAAGAGATCTACGCTATGACGCACAAGCGGTTCAGGTTAACCAGACATTTTATCCGTTCTAAAGAATGGGATTTCTTTATGATGGTGGAGATGGGGCCAGACAGGATACACCATGCCTTCTGGAAATATTTTGATCAAGATCATCCGAAACATGTACCAGGATCAAAATATCAAGACGCCATTCTGAATTACTATAAGTATCTTGATGAGGAAATTGGTGAGACCTTTAAGCTCTTCAATGATGATACCATGGTTCTTATTGTTTCAGACCATGGAGCAAAGAAGATGGTCGGAGGTATTTGCATTAATGAATGGCTTCTCCAGAACGGTTACCTGAAATTGGTACACTATCCAGCAGAGGTTACTCCATTCAATAAACTCATAGTCGACTGGGAAAACACGATGGCCTGGGGTGAGGGTGGCTATTATGGGCGATTATTTATGAATGTGAAAGGGAGGGAGCCCAAGGGTGTTATTGCGCCGCAGCATTATGAGCACGTAAGAAATGAACTGATAAAAAAACTGGAAGATTTGAGGGATGAAAACGGTAATACCATTCATACAAAGGTTTTTAAACCCGAAGATATTTATTCGGAGTGTAACGGTATACCACCGGATCTAATCGTGTATTACGGAGATCTCTTCTGGCGTTCTATTGGTAGTGTTGGAAATGGTACCATATGGGCTGATGAAAATGACACGGGCCCTGACGATGCAAATCATTCCCAATATGGTATTTTTATTATGCAAAATGGGAGCGACAAGGAAGGGGTACGACTCCACGGGGTAACCTTGTATGATATCGCCCCAACCATTTTGGATTATATGAGGGTGAAAATTCCTGAAAATATGGAAGGAAAGGTTATAGCGTAATGGCAAGTGAGGCGTGCTTGTAACCGATGAAAAAAAGGTGAAACTACAGGTTACCATCTTAACTGTTCAAACGGCTTATCTGCAATTATATTTAATAACCAATATAACATAACGCAGCGAAGCCGCAACCAAAATAACCGCTCCTCTTTCTACTCCTTCGCAAGGAGGGGATAAAAGGGAGGTAAAAAACTTACACAAAAAAGAAGTTTTCACAAAGTAATACTATAAATAGGGATTGTATAGGGAAGGTTTAATGAGGACATAAAGGATGAATAAAGGTTTTACGGTTTGGTTTACTGGATCATCAGGATCCGGGAAGTCCGCTATTTCCCAACTTTTGGGAAAAAAACTGAAGGAATGGGGCAGAAACGTCGAGATACTTGATGGTGATGTAGTGAGGACAAACCTCTGTCAGGGACTTGACTTTCGTAAACAAGATCAGGATATTTATGCTCAAAGGATTGCGTTTGTGTGTAAATTGCTGACGAGAAATGGTGTGGCCGTTATTTCCGTTGCCATATCTCCGTACCAGGAGAGCAGGGAAAATGCACGCAAGGAAATTGGTAATTTTGTTGAAGTTTATACAAAGTGTCCCACAGAGGTCTGTGCCCAACGAGATGTGGAAGGGATGCATCAGAAGGCACTCAAGGGAGAAATTCAGGATTTTCCAGGAGCTTCAGACCCCTATGAAGAACCGCTCAAGCCTGATCTTGTTGTTGAGACCGATAAGGAAACCGCGGAAGAATCCACGAATAAAATCATAAATAAATTGATAGAATTAGGCTATCTAAACCCGAAAGGGTCGGTTACACACGTTTATTCATCTGAAGAAGAAGATAAGATCAAGGAAAGATTGTCCCGGCTGGGGTATATTTAAAAGATGGAATAGTTTACCACAATACACCTACCTATTTTGTGCCTTTTTATTTGCATAGGCTGTTTCTACCACACTTTTTGTCTTCTTTGCAAATTTGGTAATAAGTTTATCCAATTTGGGAACCAGGATGGGACTTGCCGCCTTTGCAAGGAAGGCAAAAAAGGTATTGTCAAACTTCAAGTGGACGGCAGTTTTTACGTCTTCATAAAACCCTTCCTGGTCGTCTTGTGTGGTGTAATCAATCTCCAGAACAATAAAGCCTGAAAAATTGAAGAAAATTGCAGCATTGCCATGTCCCAGATAGATTACTTTCTGTGGTTTTCGTTCTGCTAACACAAACTCTCCGGTGATGTGTTTTGCAGGCATCTGTATGCCATACCGTCCATTTCCTTTTACTTCAAGTAACAACTCTCTTTTCCTGAAATCCTTTCCATGCTTTGTGAGTTCTTCTACATGCTCCATGAAGTATTCCAGGGTTTCTCTATCGGTACGGATTACGAGGGGTTTTTGAATCCTTGTAATGGTACTGTTATCAATGATGTATTGCACTTTGTTTCCTGGTATTGTTTCTGCTGATGCAGGATTAATAGTAATAAGCAATATGCAGATAAACACAATGGAAATTATATTTTTAAAAATCTTTAATATTGTTTCTCTGTCACCTTCTATAATTACAGGTTCGGAATAAAAGCGTTTTTTTGCTAGTCTTGCCGAAGAGATATCGATACCTGTTGCGGTCGATATCTCTTCGGGGGTCAAATTGGAAAATCCTTTTATCATGATACCTGCAGATTTTTTAATCTTAGAAAAGTTTCAGTCTCAGAAAGGGGTGCAACCGTAAAAAATATTAAGACGGAGAAGACAGAGAAAATCAATGGAAAAACATTTTTGTGGGTTGGATATTGCTGGCAGGGGCGCATTGAATATTTTTATGTTCTGATGGAACAAAAAACAAAAACCTTTTGAATTTTCTGGTGAATTGCGAACGTTTTTCCTGCATGAAGAGTGTGCGCAACTGCGCAAATGGATAATCGTTGACTTTACTAAGTAAGATTGTAAAATGTAGTGTCTTATCTCATTCTAGAGAACATGGGAGGAATTGACGATATGCAAAAAAGCAAGGCTGTTACGATACAACGGCATATTGTTGAACAGGAGAGATTATTCCCGAAGGCCACGGGAGATTTTACCGGGCTTCTATGGGACTTAACACTTGCTGCAAAGACCATTTCTCGCGAAGTAAACAAGGCAGGTCTTGCAGAAATTTTGGGTCTTACGGGAGAAGTGAACATCCACGGCGAAGCAGTAAAAAAGCTGGATGTCTATGCCAATGAGAGAATTTGTAAATCCATGGATCACGGTGGTCATCTCTGTATAATGGCATCCGAAGAAAATGAAGATGTTATTCCCATACCTGACGAATTTCCCAGGGGTAAGTATGTACTCATGTTTGACCCATTAGACGGTTCGTCTAACATTGATGCAAATGTAAGTGTTGGAACCATCTTTTCTATTTATCGAAGGAAGACAACCGGGAAAGAAGCTACGGTTGAGGATTGTCTGAGAAAAGGAACGGAACAGGTTGCGGCAGGATATATTGTCTACGGCTCCAGCACGATGATGGTCTATACAACAGGACAGGGTGTACATGGTTTTACCTTAGACCCCAGTATTGGGGAGTTTTTACTTTCACATGAAAATATAAAAATTCCCTCGAAAGGGAAGATATATAGTACTAATGAGGGAAATGCACTCACGTGGGATGAAGGGACGAGGGGATATATCAGTTATCTCAAGGAAAATGATCCGCCGACAGGCAGGCCTTACTCCCTGAGGTATATTGGGTCATTGGTGGCTGATTTTCATAGAAACCTGCTGTACGGGGGTATCTTTTTGTACCCTGCTGATTATAAAGACCCAAAAAAACCGAAACCAAAACTAAGGTTGCTTTACGAAGCAAATCCCCTTGCTTTTATTGTTGAACAGGCTGGTGGTATGGCATCCACAGGAAAGGAACGTATTTTGGATATACAGGCCGCTGAACTTCATCAAAAGGTGCCGCTTATCATCGGGAGCAAAGAGGACGTGTTGACTTATGAGAAGTTTTTTAAACAAAAGTAAAATAAGGAGTTAACAACTCATGCTTTATCATACGAAAGAAGACTTGTTAAACGATCTGAAGGGTATTCTTGATATTCAAAAAAATGGGACGGTAAAGATAATCGATATGGATGCGTTGAGAAATAAAAAAATTGACACTATTGTTTACAATGCAGTTTTCAACAAAGAAAGCGCCATCAAAGACATATCCCGGTGGCTGATCCGTGATCTCGGAAATAATCTTGGCATTGTTTCTTCATCCATTCAGTCGCTTTATGAAGCCATGGGGAAAAAAGAATACATGGGATTTACCGTACCTGCTATTAATATACGAGGTTTAACGTACGATGTGTCACGTTCCATTTTTCGGGCCGCTAAAAAGAATCATGTCGGAGCCTTTATCTTCGAGATTGCCCGGTCAGAGATAGGTTATACAGACCAGAGACCGGCTGAGTATACGGCGGCAATTCTTGCGGCTGCCATTAAGGAAGGATTTGAAGGCCCTGTATTTATCCAGGGAGATCATTTCCAGATTAATGCGAAGAAGTACGAAAAAGATAAAGACGGAGAAATAAATACCGTAAAAAAACTCATGGCAGAAGCCATTGATGCTGGTTTTTATAATATCGATATTGATACATCAACCCTTGTTGACTTAAACAAACCAAACCTTACCGAACAACAACGTCTTAATTTTGAATTTGCAGCCGAATTTACCGCTTACATTAGGTCATTAGAACCAAAGGGAATAACGGTATCTGTCGGTGGTGAAATTGGGGAAGTGGGTAAAAAGAATAGTACTGTTGAAGAGTTAAAGGCATTTATGGATGGGTATAATAATACGCTGGCTGCGAAAGGGAAGGGATTAAAAGGGATCAGTAAGATCAGCGTACAGACAGGAACAACACATGGAGGAGTGCCGTTGCCGGATGGAACGGTTGCCAAGGTAAAGCTGGATTTTGAAACACTAAAGAATTTGTCAAGGGCTGCCAGAGATGAATACGGCCTTAGCGGGGCGGTACAACATGGCGCATCTACGCTCCCGCCTGACGCATTTGATAAATTTCCTGAAACTGGCACAGCCGAGGTGCATCTTGCCACTGAATTCCAGAACATGATTTATGAGAGCAGTGTATTTCCACAAGATTTCAAAAAAGAGATATATGATTTTCTTAAGAATCATCCCGATATCAGGAAAGAATGGAAAGAAAGTGATACTGAGGAGCAATTTTTCTATAAAGTCAGGAAAAACGGTTTCGGCCCCTTCAAAGAAAGGTTTTGGAACCTTCCTTCGGACGTGAGAAACAAGATTGGCGAAGAACTTGAAGTGAAGTTTGAATTTCTTTTTAAAAAATTAAACGTCATTCACTCGAAAGAGATAATAAATAAGACGATCAAACCAGTTGAAGTATCACGGCCAAATCCTCCGGGCTTCCCATAATCAGTGCTGGGAAATTTATTGCTACAATGATTTCAAACTAAGAATGCAGTGCGGGATTTATCCTGCATGAGCAACTAGATGTCGTTCCACCACAGAACAAAAGCCGCTGCCGAAAGCAGTCTCATTTCTTAATTAAAATAAGAAAGATAAGTATGAGAAAGTGGCATTTAGTACAAAAGATTGTTTTGTTTTTAATAATACCGTTTGTATCTCTTGATATAGCCTTTCCTGGGGTAGATGATCCCATAATCCTGCCGGGAGATTTAACAAAGATACAAAATGAAACCGAAAAGAGCCGCAGAGCAGAAAAAAAGATGAGCGGTCTGTTGCGGTTACAAATGCAATTGAGAAACAGCTATAGTAAACAGCCTGACCCTGAGAGATTGAGTGCCATGCAAAAGACGGGTATGAGGATTTCAACGGCAGAAATAGACAAGCAATTGATCTACATTCATGTAAAAAGAAAATTAAGTGCCTCGAAGGTTGCGTCTCTGAGGAAAATAGGGGTGGTTGTGTACGAGGATTCATGGATACCACCACTCGAAAATCATCCCACGGGTTATGTTATAGCGAATGTACCTATGAGTCGATTGCATGATTTAGCAGCAAAAACTTACGTTGTCAAGCTTGAGACGGCTGAGCAAGTGTTCTTGCCTAAAAATGATGCGGCAGCAAAGAGTATCAATACAGATGATGTCTGGAATGATTACGGATATGATGGCAGTGGTGTCAGAATCGCTGTATTGGATTCCGGTTTAGATACAACGCATATGGACATTCCCATTCCCCTTGCAAGCAAGGATTACTCCAATTATCCTAATCTGGATGATACCATTGAAAATTTGGTGACGGAACACGGTACTCATGTAACGGGAAGTGTCGTGGGTCGTGGTACGCAGTCCAATGGGAAATACAGGGGTATGGCCTACAGTGCTGATTTAATTTTTTTAAAGGTTGGGGATGATATTACTGGTGGCGCCTCAGAAGACGCCGTTACGGCAGCCATAAAAGATGCTGTGGACACCTATAATGCTGACATTGTAACCATGAGTTATGGTGGCTTTGATGTTTATAATGATGGTTCGGAAGAAACATGCCAGGCAGTCGATTATGCCTTTAGTAAAGGTGCATTGGTGTTCATGGCAGGAGGAAATGAAGCGGATGCAAAAACGCATTATTCAGGAACGATTGCTGCCCGCAAAAAGACGAAGTTTATTCAGGTTAAGGTGCGCCGGGGGTTGGCAATACTCTATTTTTACCTCAATTGGTTTGATGGTAAGGGGGTAAACAATGATCTGGATTTGATTTTATATAATGCGAACAAGAGAAAAATACCTGCAAAGAAGATTACGAAGTACCGGGAAGGAGAAAGTTCAAGAGGTACCGAGGCAGAATTAGTTTTCTATAATTTTTATGTCTCCGGTCCTGCTAAATATTATTTGAAAGTAAAGAATAATTCAGATAGTGATCAGGTTTTTCATATCTATTCTTTTGATTATAATACGACCTTTAAAAAGGCAGATCCGAACTATACCATTACAACACCAGCAACTGCAGACAATGCAGTAGCTGTTGCATCGTATGTGACCCGGCCAATCTGGACTAATTATGAAGGGAAAACTTATGGTTATGGTAAAGATACGACTATTGATGAAATTTCCTCATTTAGCAGTCGAGGGCCAAGAATTGATGGGATTATAAAACCTGATATTTCAACACCAGGACAGGGAATCATTTCTGCAAGGGATAAGATTGTTACCTGGCCGGGAGTTTATGATGCTCTTATAATTGACAATGATGGAATGAATACCGGTAACGGTCCTGCTGATTATCTGTTACTCCAGGGTACAAGCATGGCTGCTCCCATCGCGGCAGGGGCATCTGCATTGTTGTTGCAGGCTCAACCATCATTAAAAGGTAATCCGGGTAGTATCCGAAATGCCTTATTTCAGACTGCAAGCAATGAAGGAGAACAGTCTAGTACAGACGGATATGGTAAAATGAACATATTATCTGCATTGAACTACCTGGTGAGCATGTCTCATGCTCTTGAGCCTATCATTATGAACAAATAGCAGATTTTAATGTTTTTTTCGTAAGAAAAATTGGTCTGCTATTCTTTGCCTGCACGAACAAGTTTCGGCTGATAGATACAATAAGGTTCTTCGGCCAGGTAGTTACCCGTGTCGTAAAAAGCCCGTGCCCTGCAGCCCTCACAGACCTTTTTATACTCACACGCACCGCACTTACCTTCCAATAAATCAGGGTCACGCAACTTCTGAAAGACGGGAGAATCATTCCAGATGTCTGCAAATTTTTGTTTTTTCACATGACCTGCTTCGACCGGTAAATAACCGCAAGGGAAGACTTCTCCCTTGTGGGAAACAAAGCATACACCTGTTCCTGCCAGGCAGCCCTTCGTCATGGCGGCCATACCGTGGGTTTTCGGTGAAATGGTAATCCCTTCTTCCTTTGCGCGTTCCCTCATGATACGGAAATAATGGGGGGCACAGGTAGCCTTTGTTTGAATCTTGGCCTCTTTGGAAAGGTCGTAGAAATGATTGAGTACCTCTTCATATTTCTTGGGATGAAGCATCTGGTCATCGGCAATCTGAACACCGCATCCCACAGGCACCAGCATAAAGATATGGAGCGCCTCCGCACCCAGTTTTAAAGCCATGTTATAAAGGTCGTCGATCTGATGAACGTTGTGTTTTGCGATAGTGCAGTTGATTTGCATACTCATGCCCAGATCTCTGAGTCTTTTAAAACCAGCGATAGACCGTTCAAATGATCCTGGTATCTTTCTGAATTCATCATGGGTCTTTGCATCAGCGCCGTCAAAACTGATTGAGACCCTGGCTATACCAGCATCAACAATTTTTTTTGCTATCTTGTCATCAACTAATGTTCCGTTCGTTGCCAGTGCAACGCTCAATCCTTTACTTACGGCGTACTTTGCAATCTCAAAAATATCGGGTCTGAAGAGTGGTTCGCCCCCGCTGAGTACAAGGATCGGCCTGCCCGCCTCGGTAATAGCGTCTACAAATGCAAAAGCCTCCTGAGTGGTCATGTCGTCCCTGGCAAGGGTCATACTCACATCGAGTCTGCGGCAATGGATACACTCCAGATTGCATCCGGCGGTCGTCTCCCAAAAAACCAGACGTAATTGGTTTTTCATGTTCTTCATATATTCAGCAGCAGATTTTCCGGACGTGTCTTCTTTGATACGTGTATACGTTTCTCTAATCGTTTCAGGATGCTCACCATGTCCGTGAGACGTAGGGTGACCACCTGGGCGTTGACCGTGCGGATGATGTGGATGCGGCATGTTGTCCTCCGATTGTTTTAAATTGAAAATGGCTTTAATGAACTACATATAAAGAAATATAAATGGAAAAAACATTTTCACCCAATTATAAAGAAAAATTCATTCTTTGGTCAACGAATAAATCAAGAAAAATGAGAGAAAATGCGGACTGCCAATTCCTTTTCAGTATGATATAAGCGGTGCTTCTTTTAAACTTGACAACCTATTGTACCATTGATACCATTTGGAAAATCTTTTTCAGAGCTATTATTAGATTTTGGTTTCGAAATATGGACAAAATATTCATCTACGATACTACATTACGTGACGGTAGCCAGGGGGAGGGAATATCTTTTTCATTGCAAGACAAATTGGCCATTACCATAAAGTTGGATGATCTGGGAGTAGACTATATAGAAGGTGGTTATCCGATAGCGAATCCCAAAGACGAATCGTACTTCAATGAAATAAAATCCCTGAGACTTCGGCATGCCAAAATTGCCTCTTTTGGAAGTACGCGGAGAGCGAATACACGTGTTGAGGAGGATAAAAATGTAAGAGCACTACTTATGGCAGATACGCCTGTGGTGACCATTGTCGGGAAAAGTTGGGATTTTCAGGTAAAAAACGTATTAAAGGTCTCACTTGACGAAAACCTGAAAATGGTTTCAGATACTATTGCATTTCTTAGAGGCGAAGGCAGAGAAGTTTTTTTCGATGCTGAGCATTTTTTTGATGGATATAAGAAAAATCGGGAATACGCCTTAAGGGTATTACAAGAGGCTCAGTTATCAGGTGCAAATGCCATTGTATTATGTGATACAAATGGGGGCAGTTTACCTGCGGAAATTGCTGAGATTGTCGGAGATGTCAGGGAAAATATTCAGGGTATGCTCAGTATCCATGTTCACAACGACGGTGACCTTGCTGTAGCTAATACTCTTGCAGCAGTGGAGCGTGGAGTAAGGCAAGTACAGGGCACGATCAACGGGATTGGTGAGCGTTGCGGGAATGCAGACCTGTGTTCTATTATTCCCAATCTTGTCTTGAAGATGGGGTATCATTGCTTGGAAGATGGGGGGCTGAGAAAACTGACTGAAGTGTCCAGGTATATTTACGAGACTGCCAATTTACTTTTACGCTCTAATCAGCCCTTTGTAGGGGTCAGTGCCTTTGCCCATAAGGGTGGATTACACGTAAATGCCATTCAGAAAGATAAAGGCACGTATGAACATATTCCGCCAGAATCGGTTGGGAATGAAAGAAAGATATTGATTTCCGAACTTTCCGGCAGTTCTACGATCCTTGCCAAGGTAGAAAAATTCAATCTGACACATGATAATAAACTTATGAGAACGATTCTTGAAGAGGTACAAAACCTGGAGAACGAAGGGTATCAATTCGAATCTGCCGAGGCGTCCTTTGAGTTGCTCGTAAGAAAGAAGATCGGCCGGTACAAAACCTTTTTCGACCTGGAGGGTTTTCGCGTGATTGTTGAAAAAAGAGAAAGCGGATTACCCGTAACAGAAGCGACGGTTAAGATTAAGGTAAATAATATTCAGGAACTTTCTGCAAGTGAAGGGGCAGGTCCCGTAAATGCCCTTGACGCCGCATTGCGCAAGGCGCTGGATCGATTCTACCCATCATTAAAAGATATGAAACTCGTGGATTATAAAGTGCGGGTTATTAATCCACGTTCAGGAACTGCGGCTAAGGTGCGGGTGATTATTGAGTCCCAGGATAAGGAAGATCTCTGGAATACTGTTGGGGTATCAGAAAACCTCATTGATGCAAGCTGGCACGCCCTTGTAGATAGTATTGAGTATAAATTGTTAAAGGAACAGGAAGTCGAAAGTTACTGAGAAAATTCTTGACCAGAGAAACAATTTGACTTAAAATTCTGTTATATTCATTGAAAATAGATATCACGCGGTAATTTAAGGAGATTATAAAATGGGTAAGGTAAAATGCCCTGGCAGTATACGGAATGCGACTCCCACACCAATAGAACGCAAATGTCATAATTGCGGTGTTCTTGTTGAGATGTGGAGCGATGAAGAAAAGGCAGAATGCCATAAATGTGGCACGACGATTTTCAAGGACAAAGTACCAACGTGTGTCGAGTGGTGCAAGTCAGCGGAAGAGTGCATGGGAGACATACTGGATGTTAAAAAGATTCAGGCAGAGGCAAAAAAGCGGGCTGCAACAGATGGAAATCCGAAATTCTTTGAAAATGTTACCGAACTGATTAAAAAGAAGAGAGAAGGGCTGTAATATCACAACTTTTGTTCCATTTAGAACAAGCCGCCAAACACGGAATTCCCAATTTAACTATTCAACAATCACCACGTAGCTTTGAAACGGTAAAACACATCCTGATTATTCGTCCGGGGGCTATTGGTGACATAATTGTTACCCTGCCCACCCTTCGTGCCATCCGTGATCATTTCCCTTCCGCCAAAATTGAAGTTATGGGTTATCCACCACTTCTGGAGATTATAAAAAGACGGTTTTATGCTGATGCAGTTAGCCGGTTTGACCAATCGGATATTGCTCATTTATTCATGAAAGATACGAAAATTCCTACGCCTCTCATGAAAAGATTCAGCGGTATGGATTTGATTATTTCATTTGTTTCTGACAAGGATCGGATTTTTTCTGGCAATCTTGAAGCTACGGGGGCACGCTGCGTTATTCATTATAACCCTTTTCCTTCTGGTGATGAACGTATTCACATTGTTGATCACTTGTTAAAATCTCTGGATACATTGGGTATATCTTCTTACAAGATTCCAAAGGTGTTTTTGCACGACGAGGATATGCGTTTTAGTGATGATTTTATAAGGGACAGAATTGTTGTTTCCAAAAAAATCCTGGTTGCTATTCATCCCGGAAGTGGCAGCAGACAGAAGTGTTGGCCTGTAGAAAGATTTGCTGCCTTAATGGACTGGTTAAATAGTGAAATGGAGGCTCAAATCTTTATTGTTTCTGGTCCTGCTGATGGGGAGATAGTTGAAGAATTAAAAACAAAAGTAAAGAACAATTTTACCCTGGTTGATCATTTTTCTTTACCAAAACTGGCTGCTGTAATAAGGCGATGCAATCTTTTTTTAGGAAACGATTCGGGTATTACACATTTGGCTGCAGCCATGGGAGTCCACACGGTAGCAATCTTTGGTCCTACGGATCCAAACATTTGGGGGCCTCGGGGAGAGCAGGTAAAAATCCTTTATAAAAAAGCAATTTGCAGTCCATGTTTGGCAGACATAAGAAGAAATTGTTCTATACAAACTTGTTTAGAAAATATAAAAATTGATGATGTTATGCATGAGGTAAGATCAAGGTTTTTATAATGACAATTTTGTATTGCCTCTAACATTATTCTTTTTCAATTGACTGGGTTATAAGAGTTTTATATACTTCCTCTTCTTTTCGCCTGATTTAAAAATATCGGAATTCATGCGTAATTATTAATTTAAGGAAAGAATAAATATCTATGTCTAAAAAATCTAAACAGTGTCAGTTGCAGCATAAGTATCTCTGTAAACCACAAATATCCCCTCAAGTCTTAAAGAAGGGTATGACGGTCAAGGGTCTCGTTGATGAATACAGCCGTTCCGGGGCATTTAATGCAGGGCGATTGGCAGAAGCATGCAAGTTATATTGTCATATGCTTAATGAGAACGCTACTATCGGTCTTACCCTCTCCGGTGCTATGACACCAACAGGTATGGGTGGGATACTTATCTCCCTTATTGAAAACGGATTTGTGGATTTTATTATTTCCACGGGGGCTAATCTCTATCATGACTTACATTTTGCATTAAATCTCCCAATACATCAGGGAGATTTCAGGGTTGATGACACAGAACTTTATGAAGCGGGAATCGAACGTATCTATGATATCTTTATAACAGACGATTTGCTGCTTAAAACCGATAAATTCATTCAAGATGTGGCTAAAAGAATTTCTGCAACCAAGCCCATTTCCACTGCAGATTTTCATTTTATTTTAGGTAAGGCGGTTCTTGAAGAGACTCCGTCACCTCACCTGAGTTTTGTGGCCCAGGCTGCAAGATATGGTGTACCTGTTTTTGTCTCTTCCCCAGGTGATTCTTCAATTGGAATGAACTTGTCTTATCTCAAAATTCAGGATAAAGGTATTACTATTGATACCGACCTGGATGTCCTTCAAACCACGGCCATTGTTTTCAACAGCAAAAAAAATGGTGTAGTTAGTATTGGTGGTGGTTCTCCAAAAAATTTCTATATGCAGACACAACCTACTCTGGCACAGATACTCGATATTAATAAAGGTGGGCATGACTACTTCATCCAGATTACTACAGATGCACCTCAATGGGGTGGACTCTCCGGGGCAACACCAACGGAAGCTATATCATGGGGGAAGATACGCAAGGAGGAAGTGAAGAATCATGTGGTTGTTTACAGCGATGCTACAATAGCCATGCCGATCCTTGCAGGATATGCGGTATCAGAAAGAAAGCCACGGAAAAAAAGATATCTGTACAGAGACCTCCCCGCACAGATCGCAGAGTTAAAGAAGCAGGTGAAATAAATTATTATTGCTAAAAGACAATTAACTTTGTGACAGTCTGCAACCGATTAACAGATATAAAAAGTTTTCGGTTATTTTCCGGAGATTTTTGGATTTATATTGCTTACTTTAACTATAGTGATTCTCGGAACTGGTTACAAAATATCCATGAATTTCCAATGTACCGTCCTTAAAATGCTCAACACCAACATTTCATTTCTATAAATATCTTTCGAATGGATCCACACAGATATACAAATCTTCATGCCAAAACTCGTACATGCTCTGTAATTTTATCGTGAAATATTTGCTTGGTAGTGTTTGATATTTCACTTCATGTGGCACTACTATTCATACCTTGCATGATTGCTTTTCAATAATACTTTATATTTTTAGAAATATTAAAGTCTTTATCTGAAAACAAAGGAATGGATGGTCCTTCACGTATTGAATATGAAATAGATAAGAGACTGTTATTAACATTATTGAATAAGAAATGAAGATAAATTAATAATGATATAAGTTTTTAAATAATCGGGAGTTATATATAAAATCATTTCTCTCTATCAACTAATAATTCACATATTATCCACAAATTTTTTTTCTGGCATGACAACATTTTTGGAGAGGATGTTTTAATTAAGTATTATAAATTAATGCGATTTTGTAGCTGGAGAAAATTATCTGCTTCTAAGTTTCAATTTAATATGAAATTACAGACATAATATTTTTCATAATAAAAATTGATGGCTATAAATATTTTTTATAGAAATTTATTTATTATTTTGCAGCAAGGTTTTTAATTTTTTTAATTATATTATTCATTGAAGTGTTACGAACGACATGAATGTGTGCCAAAAATGTTTTATTAATGCGAATATCTTTTTGTTTTGACACATATAAATCCTTCTGCTAATATCGCCCTCCTTCAAAAAGAAATCTTAATTCATTTCCAAAATAACCTTCTTTTAATTATAGGGGATAGTAATGGAGTTATACACAAAGGTCTGGGATGACGTTCTTCAAAATATCCGGGAAAAGGTTGGCCCCTTGCGATTTAATCTATGGTTTAAGAATACTCGATTGGAATCATTCGATGATAATAATGCGAATATCTTGGTGCCGAATGTTTTTACTCAGGTATGGTTGCAAGAAAATTTCTCAAATGTATTAAGAGAAGGTATTGGGAAACTAGTTAATAAAGATTTGAATATAAGATTTTCTGTCTCAAAAAATGGTGAGGGGGAAAATGTTTCAACCTCGAGTATTCCTTTCCCTGAGAAAAAAACAAATGGAAACAAAAATTATTCACAATTAAATAGAAATCTGAGGTTAGAAGATTTTGTGGTTGGCCCTAATAACCGGTTTGCTTATACAGCAGCTCTCGAAATGATTAAGGACAAATATCCCGCTTTCAACCCTCTTTTTATTCATGGTCCTGTTGGTGTCGGGAAAACCCATATCTTGCAGGGAATTTGGAATCGTGTTAAAGAAGAACAAAATGTAAATGCCATATACATGCCAGCTGAGAAATGGACAAATGAATTTATCTATTCATTACAAAAAGGGAAGATGGAGGCATTTCGGCAAAAATTTAGAAATGCAGATATATTTCTCATTGATGATGTCCATTTCCTTTCCAATAAACAAGGTGTGCAAGAGGAATTTTTGCATACTTTTAATGCATTATACGAATTGTCGAAGAGGATTATATTGGCTAGTGATGCGCATCCAAAAATGATTGGACAGTTAAAAGAAAACCTTGCAAGCCGATTTATGTCTGGTATGGTTACAAAAATAGATAAGCCCGAATATGCTACGAGGCTTTTAATCTTGAGGTCAAAAGCTGCAAAATTTGATATACACTTCCCGGAAGAAGTTTTGGAATTTGTTGCAGAAAAATTTGATGGTAATGTAAGAGAAGTTGAAAGTGCGTTGACCACACTCTCTGCCCACGCCAAATTCAATGAGAAAAAAATGGATCTTCAGCTGGCAAGTGATGCCTTGGGAGAATTTTTTTGTGCGGAAGGAAAAATTATCAAAATTAATGAGATTGAGGCGACAATACTGAATTATTTTAACATATCGCGCAATGAACTCCACTCGAATAAAAAAATGAAATCTATCTCATTTCCAAGGCAAATATGCATGTATTTGATAAAAACACTGCTAAATTGGTCATATCAGCAAATTGGGAATTACTTTACCAGCAAGAAACACACGACTGTTATGTTTGCGATAAAAAAAGTGAAAGAACAAATCGACAGTGATAAACAATTTAAATTGTTTATAGATACGTTGATAGAAAAAATTAAAAAAGAAAAAAAATAGCTTTTGCAATTCAATGCCTGAATAGAAAGATAATCGGAGTAAAAGACAATAAATCAATTTTATGTGCTGGGTTGGATGCAGCTTGCACGAATATGCATTGTTTAAACAAACTAAAAGAAGAATTACAAGAAAAAAAGATAGGTGGGTTTTTAGTTACCAATGAAGTCAATATTCGTTATGTGGCGAATTTTACTGGTTCTGAGAGTATTCTTTTAATTACCCCGGATCATGATTATTTATTTACTGATTTTAGATATGTTGAGCAAGCCCGGCTGGATATTCCTTGGGTCAGGGTCGTAGAAAGAAAAGTTTCTTTAATAAAAACAATTTGTGAGAAATTAAAACGCCTTAACATCAAAAAACTCTATGTTGAATCTTTATATCTTACACTCGATCAATATAGTCAAATTGTAAGTACAATAAAAGGAATTCATATTATACCAACAAAAGGAATCATTGAAAAATATCGAAAACGCAAAACTCAAGAAGAATTAGAAAAAATACGGACGGCCATTGATATAGCTGAAAGGGCGTATTATAACATCCAAAAGAAGATCAAAGCAGGCGTGTCTGAAAAAAAAATAGCAGATCTTTTAGAGTTTGAAATAAGAAATTACGGTGGTAGAAAAGGTTCTTTCGAAACAATTTGTGCTACAGGTCCTCATGCTTCACAGCCACATGCACGTGCATCGGGTCGAATGATACAAAAGAAGGATGTCGTTTTAATAGACTGGGGTGTAAATTTTCAGTTTTATAATTCCGACTTGACAAGGATTCGTTTCATAGATAAAATATCGACCGAATTCAAGAATATATACCAGATAGTATTAGATGCGCAGCGATTTGCCATTGATAGTATAAGGCCAGGGCGAATGGCAAAAGATGTTGATTTTGCTGCAAGGAATTATATTAAGAAAAAGGGATTGGGAAAATGCTTTGGTCACGGTGTGGGGCACGGCATTGGACTTGAAGTTCATGAAGGCCCCACAATAAATAGTAGAAGTAAAGAGATACTAGAAGAGAACATGGTATTTACAATAGAGCCTGGAATTTATATCCCTGGATGGGGGGGAGTACGTATAGAAGATATGGTGTTGGTAACTTCTAGCGGCTGCGAGGTTTTAAGCCGGCTACCAAAAAAGTTAACAGAAATAGTAGTATAAACTAAATAATTTATAGAATACCTTTGCTGAAATCACAAATTATTAAAAAACATATCAGTATAATTCATCTTTTTATTCCATCCCTTTTTCGTTTCATATTTCTCCGCACAATACATAGCAAGGGTATCCCTCTTACGTAGTAACAGAAGATTTTGTTAGCTTTCCTGTTTAATAATTAAATAAACTCCACAAAGGAATAGATGATGAGCATTATAGACAAGGTAAAGCAGTTAATTTCAATTATGAATGAAAATGATTTATCTGAGATTGAAATCCAAGAAGATGTTACCAAAATAAGGATTAAAAAAAGTGAGGTTGGATATACCCATACGATTTCACCCGTAACTGTCCCTTCTGTACTTCATCCAAAATTCGAACAAGAGCATCCTTCGCAGGCATTGCCAAAGGAAAGTGAAAATTTTGCAGAGATTGTTTCACCTATGGTGGGCACATTTTATCGAGCTAGTGCACCTGGGGCGGATCCTTGTGTGAATGCAGGAGATTTTGTAAACGAAGAAACAGTTGTTTGTATTATTGAAGCAATGAAAATAATGAATGAAGTGAAAGCCGAGACTGTGGGTGAAATCATAGATGTGTATGTGAATGATGGGGAGGCAGTAGAATTTGGTCAGCCGTTATTTCGTGTTAAGCCTTCTGCAAAGGCGACATAAGGATACATTTATTGTATATGAAAAATTAGTGAATGACTAAGGGACACCGAGTATTATGTTTTCCAGGATAATGATTGCAAATCGAGGTGAAATTGCTTTAAGAATTATTAGGGCATGCCGCGAAATGGGTATAGAAACAGTTGTAATCTGTTCAAAGTCGGATGAAAATGCAATGTACTTAAAGCAAGCCGACATAACCGTATGCGTTGGTCCTCCTGAAGCAGAGGGAAGTTATCTAAACGTTCCGAGTATCATTAGTGCAGCCGAGATAACCGACATTGAGGCTATCCATCCAGGATATGGTTTTTTATCCGAGGTTGGGCATTTTGCAGAAGTGTGTGAATCTTCCAAGATAGTATTTATTGGCCCCCGGTCAGAAATATTGAAAAAACTTGGGAATAAGACTGAGGCCAGAAAGATTGCCATTGCTAACAAAGTACCCGTAGTTCCAGGTAGTGAATCAGGTATAAAAAGTCAGCAACAAGCGTTGGATGTGGCACATAAGATCGGGTATCCTGTAATTATTAAAGCTTCATCGGGTGGTGGTGGACGTGGGATGCGTGTTGCACATAATGATATAAGTCTTGTAAATTCACTGGCAGTTGCACAACGGGAAGCCGAGGCAGCTTTTAAAGATCCATCCATCTATATGGAAAAATACATAGAAGACACGCGCCACATAGAAGTGCAAATATTTGGAGATAATTATGGTAATATTATTCATTTAGGTGAAAGGGATTGTACATTACAACGCAGACACCAAAAACTTATCGAAGAATCCCCTTCTCCGCATATTTCTGAGCGCCTACGAGATGAAATATGCAAGGCGGCAATTAAGATTGCGAGGGCTGTACATTACACAAATGCTGGTACGGTTGAATTTCTCGTAGATAAACAGGGTAATTTCTATTTTATAGAAGTAAATACTCGGTTACAAGTTGAACATCCTGTAACAGAAATGGTTACCGGTATCGATTTAGTCAAGCAGCAAATAAGGGTTGCCTACGGTGAACGTTTAAATATAAAACAAAAAAGTGTAAGGCCCAGAGGTGTCTCTATAGAATGCCGTATTAACGCAGAAGACCCCCAAAATGGGTTTCGGCCTCAACCGGGAAAGATCACCACATATAATCCTCCGGGAGGGCGTGGAGTGCGGGTTGATTCGCATGTGCACGTTGGCTATGAGATTACTCCCTACTATGATTCTTTGATCTCAAAATTAATTGTTCATCAAAAAACAAGGGAAGAAGCTATTGCCTGTATGAAACGGGCTTTGAGTGAATATGTAATTGAAGGTATTAAAACGACTATTCCATTAAATTTAGAGCTCATTTCACATCCTCAATTTGCAAGTGGAAATATAAATACTCTTTTTGTAGAAAATCTCTTGTCAAAAGGCCAGCATTAGTTTCGTGGTAAATGAATTTTTTCTTGACACTATTTAAAAAGCATGCTAAGTTATTCTTCCTTTTATGTGCACTACATGAATATTATATATTCAGAGATCAAATGGTTAGATTAGCGTTTATTTGAGCGGTTTTGATCTTGAAAAAAATTTTGAAAATATCAATTATTTTGGCTTCTGTCATGCGGTTTTTGTATTACAAATAATCATTTGTTGAGAAGAAAAATAATGCTTACAACTTCAATATGTATGAGATGATTTAAAGATTTATGGCTCGGATGTTGTTGATAAAATAAGATAGTGAAAATGTTGGAGTTTGCAGTAGTGTTTTGTTATTTATTTTCTTCGGTACAAGGAAAGGAGATTGTAAATGTTTGGTAGTAAAAACGCTGTGTATTTTTTGGGAGGTATTGTAGTTTCTGTTTGTTCACTAACAGTTTCATTACCTGCTATATCTATCGGGGCTGAGTACGTTAGCAATAGCGGTTGTAAGTGCCATATGGGGAAAGGGTGTTTTGAAGGAGAAGAATATAAAGAAAGATTACATTCCAATACTTGGGAAAAGAGGTTGAAAGGAACACCTGATGCTGAAAACCCGGATTGCCTGAAATGTCATGCGACCGCATATGGTGAAAAGATTGCGGAGGTTGGCAAGAAATATTTACCTAATGTACAATGCGAGGCCTGTCATGGTGCAGGTTCTGAATATAAAAAGGTAAAAGAAAACTACGAAGGCAAGGGGAAGGATGCATTCAAAGGTTTATTAAAAAAGGATCCTTTTATGGCCAGGAAAGTACAATATGATGCTGGCCTGATTGTGGCTGGTATTAATGGCCCTGCTACCGTTAAGGAGCAATGCTTGAAATGCCATTGGGAAAGTAATGACGATAAGAACAAATGTCCAAAAACAGACAAAATTATGGATTATAAAGAGTATTTTAAGAAAGACGACCATCGCGACGAGGATGAAATTGATATTGCAATCAAGAAACTTTCCCCTGAAGATAAAAAGAAATGGGCTGCAATATTGCCTAAGGATGAGATACTTCTTACACCATTAAAACCAACGAAAAAAAAATAACTCTTAAACTTAAAGAGTTATGGCTGGGGAGGATTCCATAGATGGGTTATAAGTCAGAAAAAAACTTAGTATTGGGAATTTTGTCAGGTTTTATGAAGTTTAGATTGTCGGTATTTCTGGTTGTAAGTACAGCTATTATTGGCCTATCGCCTGCAGTATTAACTGCAGGCGATAATGGACCATGTCTCGAGTGTCATACAAATCCTGAGAAATTAAAGAAGTCAGAAAAGGCAAAAATAGATCCTATCACAGGGGAAATTAAAGTTGTTTCGTTGCTAATTGATGAAACAACTTTTAAAACGACTGCGCATGGGGGGGAAGATTTTTTCTGCATTGATTGCCATCAAGAACTTGACGGCGTAGATTTGTCGGAAGGCCATAAACCTAATTTGAAGCCGGTGGACTGCATAACATTTTGTCATGATGATCCGGCTGATGAGTACCTGCAAAGCAGCCATGTGAAACTGATGAAAGAAAACAACAAGGACGCGCCTACGTGTAAAGATTGCCATTTCGGGTTAACATATCATTTCACCCCAATTGGAGAGAAATCGCCAATGTATGTGCCAAGGGGTACAGATTCGCTGCATAGAAAATTAACAATCCAATCTTGTGGATCATGCCATCAAGATTATCTTAATAGCTACAAAAATAACGCGCATGGTCAAGTAACGGCGCTTGGACATACAACGACAGATGTACCAGTATGTTTTGATTGTCACGGCATGCATACAATTTTAAATTCGTCAGATCCTGAATCCAAGGTTGGAAATGAAAAGATTATAGAGACATGCGGTAATTGTCATGCTAACGCAAATGCAAGTTTTGTCAAACATGTTGAGCATCCTCAGATAAAAAACATTAAATACTACAAGACTATGCTCACTGCATTAAAAAACGTGCGTAATGATCCGGAAAACTTTAAGAAGGTTCTTAAAAATCCACAAACCATATTATGTATAGTGTTTGTGATGTATATCGGAATACTGGGATTTACATTCTCGTCTTTCGGCCTCCATTCATTGTTGACGTGGTTTGCGACAGCACGAGACGAGCATAAAAGAAAGGGACATGCTGATGAGGAGCACCACTAACTATTTAAGATTTAGTTTTTTTCATAGATTTTGTCACTTTTTGATTATTATCAGTTTTTTTGGCCTCGTCTTAACCGGGATGCCTTTGGCTTTCAGGGGTTATGATTGGGCAAGATGGTTATATGAGTTGTTTGGTGGATATCCAACAGCTGGATTTATCCATCGCATTTGTGCATTGATAACTTTCTTTGCAGCGTTTATTCATTTTGTATTTCTCTTCGTAAGTATATCAGTGCAAAAGAAAAAAGGGTTTTTCTGGGGACCGAATTCGCTGCTTATTCAACCCAGAGATATATTTGATATTATAGGCGATTTAAAATGGTTCCTCGGCATCGGCAAACGTCCTGATTTTGACCGGTGGATTTATTGGGAAAAGTTTGAATATCTATCGTTGATGTGGGGAACCTTGGTAATGGCTATAACTGGATTGATCCTTTGGTTTCCCGTCCAATTTACGAAAATTATACCAGTTTCAATAGCCAGCATTATTGATCTTCCCAGCATAGCATTGATTATCCATAGGTATGAGGCGATTCTTGCAGCTGGTTTTATCTTTACAATTCATTTTTTTCATACTCATCTGCTTCCTGAAAAAATGCCTGTCGATGAGGCAATTTTCACAGGAAGTATAACAGAAGAGGAATTTAAGCACGAACGATTAAATCAATTCAAAAGACTGCAAAATCAAAGGCAGTTACAAGATTTTAAAGTTGCCCCTCCATCTCTTTTTGTAAGTTTTCTAACCAGGCTTTTTGCTGTTCCCATTTTGATTACAGGTCTGATCATGGTTGGTTTTATGTTTTCAGCACTCATTGTTTGGGCCATTTAATTTTGGTTGTTGACAATTCTATAGTAAGCAAATTATAACTGTTAAGTCTCTGCGGGTTTTGAAAGTACTAATAGTGCTTTTGTAAAGGTCGAATATGGCTTACAGAGTCCTAATTGCAGATGATGAAGAACGTATGCGAAGGGTGCTTGCTATAATTTTTGAAGAAATGAATGATGTTAAGGTTATTACAGCAAGCAACAGTTCGACAACCTTAGATTATTTAAACAAAGAGCGTTTCCATCTGCTTATTACTGATTTAAAAGTACAAGAAATGGGAAGGCTTGAGTTCCTGCGAGCAATTAAAAATAAAGCCCCAGATCTCCCGATTATTGTTCTTACCGCATATGGGTCAGTTGTGTCTGCAATTGACGTTATGAAAGAAGGGGTTTTTGATTATCTAACCACGCCTTTCGAAAAAGATATTCTTAAATTAGCAGTAAAGAGGGCTCTGAAAATAAGCTCTTTGACAATTGAAAATAAGTATCTGCGTCAGGAGCTTGAGTCTCAGTATAATTTTGGCAATATCATCGGTAATTCTCCACAAGTAATTGAAGCATTACGATTAGTTGGAGAGGTATCAAAAACTGACTCAACCGTATTGATAACAGGAGAAAGTGGTACAGGAAAAGAGCTGATCGCACGTGCCATTCATTACAATAGCAATAGGGCGTGCGGTCCGCTGATTGTGCTGAACTGTGCGGCAATACCGGAAAATTTGCTGGAGAGCGAGTTGTTCGGTTATGAGAAAGGCGCTTTTACCAGCGCAGAAAAAACCAAAAAAGGACGTTTTGAGTTAGCAGCTGGTGGCACCTTTTTTATGGATGAGATATCAGAAATGAGCTTAGGAGTTCAAGCAAAAGTTTTGCGTGTTATTGAAGCCAGAGAGCTGGAACGTTTGGGAGGAACTGAAACTCTGAAGGTTGACGTAAGGATTATTTGTGCTACCAATAAAAATTTAGAAGATTTGGTAAAATCTGAGAAATTCAGAGAAGATTTGTATTATAGAATAAGTGTCTTCCCGATTACATTAACACCGCTGAGAGAACGAAAAGAAGATATCATTCCTTTAAGCAAACATTTCTTAAAACGCTTTTCAACTAAAATGGGAAAAGCACCCATTTCATTAAGCAAAGAGGTGGAAAGATTGTTTATGATGCATAAATGGGAAGGTAACATAAGGGAATTGCAAAATGTTATAGAACGTGCGGTAATATTGTGCAAGGGTAATGCAATAACATCAGAACACTTGCCAATATCAATAGTTAAAGGCGCATCTTTTGTCGAGAAGGATAAGTTGCAAACTTCAGCTAAATCGGTTTCATTTGACATACCGCCGCATGGTTTATCTCTTGATGCTTTGGAGAAACAATTGGTTACTCAAGCCCTAGAAAAAAGTAAAAATAATAAGACGAAGGCCGCCAAATTATTAGGATTGACGAGGGGTACATTTCGTTATCGATTGCAAAAATATGGTTTGGCAAACTAATGAAGGTCGATATCAGTATTGGTTATAGTGCTCTGAAAACGGATTTAAAAAAATTTGATATGTTTATAATCTTAAATTTAACAAAAAATACCCGGTTGCTGGCTGATTACAACCGTATTTTGCAAACGTTCAATTTCAAATTAGAGATACTAGGTTTTCGTAAGTTACCTTAAAATGGAGTGGTTATGACAAATTGTTTTACTTATGTAATATTTGGTATAACTTGTGCTAATTCTGGTTAGGTTTTCGTGAGGTATTTTGCAAAATTAAAGAATATAAAACAATCATGAAAGGGGGTGAGTAGCATTATGAAGAGGAGCATTTTATTAGCCGCTGGTATTTTTAGTATTGTTATTTCATTGACCCAGTCTGTTTTTGCTGTTTGGGATAAGCCCTGCGATAAAAGACAGATTTTAGAAGCATATTGGTGTGATGCTTGCAAGGAGGTCCGGGAATTTAACGAATGTTCTGAGATAGGATATATCTGGGACTTTGCAAAACATCGCGCTGCGGGTGACAAAACACATACTGATTTACCTACTTGTTGGGCATGCCAGAAGATCGCTTATAGTTGTGTAAACACAAACTGTAAGAAATATGGCGTGTGTTTGCCAGCTCCCGGCGCTTGTGACGAATGTGGCGATGACATTACAAGTAAAAAAATTTGGGCTAGGGCACTATTCAAATGTCCAAAGTGTGGCAAAGAGACTCCAGAGGCAGGGAAGGGTTTCACAACTATGAAAGGACGGTATGCACCGCAAATTGAAAAAGCTGGGGATTGTGAGACATGTGGTGTCCCTTTAGAAACCATTTGTACAAAATCCGGCACTTGTCCACATGTCAGCAGATAGTTGTGTTTTATTTAGTGAAGTTATTTGTTAATCGATTTTAGGAGGGAAGGAAGAGCGATGAAAGGAAGAGGATGGATAGGAGCGATGGTGTTGGGGGCGGTGATGGCAGGAGGAGGAGTAGCGAGCGCTGGGTTTATCCAGGGAACGCATGTGAAGACGGATATGCCATCGCCGTTTTTTATTACGACGTCACCGGACGGCAGCATGTTGTATATATGTAATCAGTCAGGGCACAGTGTGACGTTTGTGGATGCGAGGACACAGAAGGTAGTTGGTGAGGTGGCGGTGCAGGTGCAGCCTGAGGCGGCAGCGCCCACGCCTGATAATGCGTTTTTGTATGTATGCAATGCCGAGAGTGACAGTGTATCGGTGATAGATATAGCAAGGAAGCAGGCGATCAAGGAGATCAAGGTAGGGGATTGGCCAAGCGGGATCAAGATTTCCAAGGATGGGAAGACGGCATACGTTGCATGTTCAGGGAACTTGTGGAACACGATTGATGTGATTGATACGGGGAGGATGGAGAAGATCAGATCGATCTACACGAGCGATTATGGTCCAAGGACATTGGATATATCGCCGGATGGGAAGACGATTGCCGTAGTGAATGACACCTGTGGTTCCATCAACAGGAGTGTAAACTTTATTGATCTTGCGACGGGGAAGGTAACGGAGAAGAGGGTGATCAGGGAGAGTTCCAACCTGAGG